>JANLIN010000088.1 GCA_024654345.1 Candidatus Komeilibacteria bacterium | reverse complement strand
ATAGTAGGGAATCATGGCTTTTTGCCGATCAATGGCCAGGATAACGTAGCCGAATAGGCCGCCAAAAAAAATAATCACCGTTGCCCAGATCAAAATCTTCAAGACGCCGCCGGAGGCCAAGAATTCGGGACCGGCGATCAGTACCATGATTTTGTCCGCCAAAAACATAGTTCCCACAATTAGTGGTAGAGTGATAACCAAAAAGAAATCAAAAACTTTCTGATAGATGCGTTTGAATTTTGCGATATCCTTGGCGACGTAGGCGGCGGTCAGAATAGGCAAAATCAATCCCAAGAACATATGCGGGAAAGTACCGAGGATCTCCAACACCTTGTAAGTGGCGCCATAAATTCCAACTTCTGCTTCACTGCGAAAGATGGAAAGAATCAGAGTATCAGCTTTAAAATAAACGAGGGTTAATAAAGAAGTAAGCGCGATCGGCCAGGCGCGATGAACGACATGACGCCAGTATGACCAGTCAAAAGCCAGTTGGAATTTTACCAAACCGCGGGCGCGTAAATAAATAATACCCAGGTATAGAATATTGAAAATTAGATTACCCAGGATTATCCAAAGCAGGCCCTTATTCAAGAAAACAAACAAAGCGACGCTTCCCAAGAAGACGGCGCGTCCTGCTACTTCGGCAACAATGACGGTATCCATCTTGAGATGCTTTTGAAATAGAGCTACCAGAACCTGCGCCAGCGTGAATAGGAAAAATGACAGTGACATCAATATTACACCCTGTTTAACTATCGCGGCGTAGGGAAAAAATAATACCAGCAGTGGCGCGAGGGTGAAGAAAAAAAGAGCAGTCACCAGTCGCATGGTAAAAATATTACTGACGGATTTTTTTTCGTCACTGTTGTCGGCGGAAATTTCTTGGATCAATACCAGATATAGACCCAAATCAACGATGACGGCAAAGAATTGAACAAAGGCCAAGGTGGTAGTGTACTGGCCATAGCCATCTTGACCAAGATGACGGGTAATCAGTGCTACTATAAAAACACCAAAAATGGTGCTCAGAACTTTACCGATGAACTGGACGGCGGTGTTGTAGGCGACTTTACGAGTGAGTGACATATATACGTATTTTACCCTAAAAAAGCCATTTTGAACATTATTGGCCCACTTCCCACCCCAGGGGTTGCCAACCCCTGGGGTGGGAAGTGGGCCACTGTTGCTTTATCGGTGTAAAAATATTAAGATATGGCCACAGTTATTTAAAAACCAAATATGGAGGATCGCATGCGATTGATATTGTTACTTATGGCTTCCTTTTGTCTGAACTTTACTTCGGCCCAGATTCTTTCTTGCCACAAAAACGCCATTTGTTTTGAATTTGATAACTGGCAAGACGAGAGAAGTGGAGTGCTGAAATTGGATGCCGGGACCGGTGGTTACCCTGTGGCCTACATGGTTAACAACACTGACAATGACGGGCGCAAGTTATTGATGGCCAGGAAATCAGCTTTTGATCCAGGTATTGCTGTTGATGACATTGTTTCCGTGACTCTAACCTTTGGCTATGAGTCATCGACGTGTGATCCGACGACAAGTGCCACCGGCCAGGTTGTGACGGGAGATGTGAAAGTATTGGCCTTCTCCACTTTGGCGGACAGAATACTATTGGAAATAATGCCGTCGGTAGTTTTGCCGAGCATAACCATTACTTTTCTTGGATGGAGCATTGAAACACCCGATGGGACGAGTCTAGACAACAATAATGTTGTTTTCGGCTTTCCCGTGGGAGAATTGAAACGTGGCGCCGGTGTGAATTATGTCAGTTATTCGACCCCCGACATTGTCGGTCAGGTGACCAATGTTGGCGCCGTTGAAGTGGGTTACATAGGCTCACCATTATTGGACGCCAGCGGTCGTGTTCGCGGGGATCTGACTGTTCAGAATAATAATGGCTGTGGCAATCCCCAATCAAGTCTGACCTTCAAGGAGTTTGGCGATGACTGGGGCACCTTTGTTGCCTTTTTAGATCCTGGTGGCGGCGCGATTACGTGTGATAAACTAGCGGTTGCTTTACCGGTGGAGCTGAAGGAATTCACGGCTACCGTCACTGGTCAGCTAGTGACATTAAAATGGGTAACAGCCACGGAGGTTAATAACTATGGTTTCAAAGTGGAGCGCTTAACGGCGGGAGAGTGGGACTCACTCGGCTTCGTCAGCGGCGCTGGTAATTCTAATAAAACCACCCATTATATTTTCTATGACAAACCGGGAGCGGGTAAATATAGTTACCGTTTATGCCAAATGGATAATGACGGGGCCGTAGAGTATTCGCCGACTATTGAGGTGGAGATAGTTGTTGTCACCGGTTATTCACTGGCCAATTTCCCCAACCCCTTCAACGGTCAGACGGAAATAACATTCAATCTGCCAGCGTCCAGCGAAGTGACCCTGGAAATATACAATTCACTGGGTAATCTCATAGAAACAATCAATTTAGGAAGTCAGCCTATGGGTGAACATAGCTACCGCTTCGGGAGTTCAAATTTATCTTCTGGTGTTTACTACTGTCGGCTGAAAACCACGGTGGTTAAAATGATACTGTTAAAATAAATTTGTTAAAGCAGTCTATAGTAGACTGCTTTTATATTACTCTGATATTGATTCATACCAGTAATGGAGGAGAAAGAGCTCAGGGAAAAGAGAGGCGAGGTTTTGACAACCATAAGAATGGGTGGTAAGGTGTCATATTAATAGCCATTCTTTAACAACCAAAGAGGTTCATATGAAACGAGCCAATCCGACTGTAGTCAGAAAGCGAAAGCTCAATCCGTGGCATTCATTTCTCAGCGCCCTACCTCTTAAAGTGAGGGTATTTACGCTACTTATCGCTGGGTTATTACCTTTTGTAATCATCCCTCCTTTCCCGTTAAACGTACATTCGAATTGCATCTGGGTGTATCTTGCTCAAATAATTTTTTTATTCTATATCCTGCGGCCCATAGTGAGGCTGAGGGTTATTAACAAGGAGGAGTTGGGCAATTTATTTTTCATTTCCGAAAAAAGGTATACTTCGATCCCACGACGTATCGTCACATACGGCGAAAAAGTGTGGGTGAAACGAAGAGAAAATATCCACCTATATATTGCTGCTGGTAGTCCATACGAACTAGTTCTCACCAAGGAGGTGGTGGATAGTGAAAATCGGACTCGTGCCACGATTCATCTCAAAGCACTTTGTGAACCATCTTTCTGGCGACCAAATCAGGTAAGTGCTTTTATGGAAAATTGGTCAACGTTCCCGCCAATCATTACCGAAAAAGATATGGTGCAATCTATTGCAGATCGGGTGCTAGTAAATACAGAACTACGGGATGGTTCTGGGTTGCTGGGAGATACTCTCACTAGCAGTAATTTTTCCCACATGCTTCCTTTTATAGTGTCGTATCTCTCTTTTTTTGCATTGAAGATGAAAGAAGAGTCGGAAAAGTCAGATCTTAATATGCAGGTCAGGCTGCATCTGACAGGTATTACATATTTAGTGCGGAAAAATGAATTAACGCAGCAAGAGGTATTAATGGTGGCGCGGTAAACTAAAAAGCAGCTCGCAATGGGCTGCTTTATTTTAACTAGATAGAGCCGTCTCAAAACAGGAAAACAGGGGTCGAACCTCTAATTAGAGGTTCGACCCCTGTTTTCTACCGCGATATTTAGCGTAGATTAGGTTTATATAGGAAGTTAACCCAGCCTATCGCGAGCGGCTGGGTTGCGCAACTTGACGGATCCTGATTAAGGTGGTAGTTTCGTATAAACGATCATTAATAATAAAAAGGATAGACATGGAAGAAAGTGTATTAACCGGGTGGTATGGCTATCTGGCCAAAATTCAACCAAACATGAAGTTGCTGTTGTGGGCAGGGTCTCTAGTGATCTTCTCAATTGTGATTATATCAGTGGCGTTGGTGCTGGAATCTGATTTTAGGTTTTTGTCATTCCTAATATTAGCAATCTGGTGGGTTGTAGTCCATATTCCTATAACGAAAATAAGTAGTTTCAGGGACGACGACAAGTATTATCGATGGGGGTATGTGGTGGAAGATAACAAAATAACGCGTTACGGTAAGTCTCTTTATAGCCACAAGGGTGAGAGTGTTCATAAAATTTCATTATCACGTCACCCAGCTGAGGTAGATTTTCGTGTGGAGATTAAATATAACAATGAAAAGACAGGCGTGGTTTGTCATTTTTCTGTTAAATTCACAAGTTTTAATGCTTGGACAATTGAGTCAGTTCTCAATTATATAGAGGAGAAAAAACTTTTTTCGGATGATATAGCTAGCAGCACCATTGCCGAGAAATTATTTCGGGAGGCGGTCGAAGACATTGACTCCAGTGAATTTATTCAGGATAAGAGGTTCATACCCGATCTGCTGTTAGTCAACCATAAAGCATATACAGAACGGATAAATAAAGCCTGTAAGAAAAAGTTTAATCAGCACAAACTGTACCTGATTGGCATGGAGGTGAATGTAAGGGGATTGATCTGGTAAATTCATCGGGAGGGGACGCCTTAATCTATTTAATCAAATAATATTAAACAACCCAAAGCTCAGAAGAGTCCGGGTTGTTTTATTTTTCAAAACAGGGGTCGAATCTCTAATTAGAGATTCGACCCCTGTTTTCTAACCTTGACAGATGCCGGCGCAGGTGATAATTTCCTATAAACGATCATTAACAATAAAAGGATAGATATGATGATGGAAGAAAGTAAAATAACCGGGTGGTATAGTTACTTAGCCGGCCCAATGTCATTTAAAGTGATGCTTCTTTGGCTCGCTACTTTGATTGTTTCTATAGTGGCAGTCATAATTTTGACCAATATGACGGTGATAAATATAATTCAGTGTTTTCTATTCATTCTGTTTATATTCAGTGCGTTTTTCATCCTCCTCTCTCCTCTAAATAGAATTTCAACCTTCAGTGATGATGAAGCGCATTATCGATGGGGTTATGTAGTGAAGGACCATAAAATTGTGCGCTACGGCAAAGAGATTTATCGTAAAACCGGAGAAAGTGTCCACGAAGTTCTGTTGTCACGTCAGCTATTCACTGTTCTTGTGAGTGAGAAAATTATCTTCGGCGCTGACGATGAGGAAGTAGACAGCAGCCTTAGCGCCACTTTTACACATACTGACGAGTGGCCTATTAAGGAGGTACTGGGGTATCTGAGTTCTAGATGTCTCTTCCCGAAGAAGATAGACAACAATAACATTTGTGATAGTATGTTCAGAGAGGTGGTTAGCATGGTTGACTTCAGCAAATATTTTCCGGCTGACGCGAAATATATGACATATGATGTCACGCCTTTTAGGGAATATGCAAAAGAAATTCACCGTATTTTCCACAAAAATGTTTCTGTTTATGGCCTAGTGCCAACTCATTTATCCATCAGGATCGGTATACTTTATAATCCGATAGTAAATGACGATGCCTAAAACTAAAAACAGCCCACAGTAGAAACGGGCTGTTTTATTTATTTTCCACCTACCTGACCTTGACAGAATAAAAAATATATGCTATGGTTCGATCGCAGAAAGGAGCCCATACTGGAGACGAATTGTAGGAATAAACCTACTCTCGATCGAAAGATGGCAGTCATATGTACATTTACATAAACAATCTCAATAAAGCCCTACCCGACATAAATACGGGAAGTGAAACAGTTCAAGAAAATGTGGTGATCTCCTCTGTATCGGTGGGAGATGATGATATTTTACAAGAGGACGTACTAAGAGACGTCTTCGTAAAGGCCACAATTTTCAAATACAACAAGTATCCCAAGAAGAGGGAATATGGTATATATACCTTAGGAAAGGCTACGGCAGAATTGGTTCCTAGTGGTAAAGAGTACCACTTGCGTATCGAAACTGACACCTTAGAGGGCGTCAAAGATATGAAAGAGATTCAAAGGCGCATCTGGGCAGGCAAAATAGTTCCGACAATTTCCTACGAGAAGGAACAAGTCGGTCGCATCCGCGGTTTTTTCCCCAAGCTATATGCAGCTTGGCGGAAATTTGTTGGTGAATTAGACTCGCTAGCCAACGCTAGTGGGTTATAAAATTAAAGCGGCAGTCGAACAACTGTCGCTTTTATATTTCTCGTTTATTTCTTTTTTTCTTCCTCTCTAACTCTTGTCCAAATATCTTTCTTTATTTTATCTAACAGTTTCTTGTTTTCCCGCAGATAGTCTTTGGCGTTTTCGCGGCCGACACCCAATTTTTCTTCGCCGTAAACGTAGCTGTTACCGGACTTGCTGATGACGCCGAATTCCACACCGCGGTCGAGGGCATCACCGGAGACAGAAATTCCTTCATTGTACATGATATCAAACTCGCAATTTTGGAAAGGCGGGGCGACTTTATTTTTTACAATTTTGCATCGGACGCGGTTACCGATAAACTTCTCAGCCTTTTTGATCTGAGCGGCGCGGCGGACTTCAATGCGGACGGAAGAATAAAATTTCAGGGCCATGCCACCGGTGGTGGTTTCCGGATTGCCGAAAACAATACCAATTTTCATTCGAGTCTGGTTGATGAAAATGATGACAGTCTTTGTTTTGGATACGATAGCAGTCAATTTTCTCAAGGCCTGACTCATCAGTCGGGCTTGCAATCCCATGTGCGAATCTCCCATATCGCCTTCGATTTCCGCGCGGGGCGTTAGGGCGGCGACAGAGTCTATTACAATGACGTCGATGCCGTTGGAGCGAACCAGTGTCTCTACTATTTCCAAGGCCTGTTCGCCGGTATCCGGCTGAGAAATAAGCAGTTCATCGACATTCACACCTATTTTCCTGGCGTAGGTGGGATCCAGTGCGTGCTCAGCGTCTACGAAAGCGGCGACACCGCCAAGTTTTTGTACTTCAGCCACGATGTGTTGGGCCAAGGTTGTCTTGCCGGAGGCTTCCGGACCGTATATCTCCACGACGCGTCCGCGCGGCACGCCACCAACGCCCAAAGCAATGTCCAAAGATAGACAGCCGGTCGATATGGCCGCGACGTCGACGGCACGAGCTTCACCGAATTTCATGATAGCGCCTTCACCGAATTTTTCTTTTATCTGATCAATCGCCATTTTGGCGGCTCCCTGACGATCTGTTACCGGAGTTTCTTTTTTTGACATAAACTTAAATTCTATTAATACTTAATGCGCGGACACCTATCGATTAAACGTTGTAATAAAAAGCCACTTTTCCTTGTGGATAATATCTGACAATCTATTTTATTTTTTTTCTTTATTTATCTCTTTTAAAACTTGTTTAGCTGCGCCCGAGCTATGCGTTGGCCTCTCATCAAACGGATCTCTGTATTCAATTCCTGCTTTATCCGCAATTCTCTGTTGTAAATCACCGATATCTCCTATTGATAGGTATTCATTAATAATCGCTAAATCGTTTTCTGACAAGTCTTCGCGATTAAAATCTAAAGAAGCCAATTCACCCGCTATTTGATTTTCTAAGCTTCTAACTTGTACTTCGCTCATTTCGTTACTTCTTGCACTTTCTTCGATAACCCCAGAACTATTGTCTATATTTGCCCAGTGGGTATTAACTTCATCCAGTTTCGTTATAAAATGCTGCAAAAGATTTTTTTTAATTTCTTGAGAATTAAAGTTCATTCTTTCTGTCATAGTATTATAAATTAAATAAATTAAAGGAAAGATTTATTTATACTTGATATCTATCTACTAAAGGAAACAGATCGGTTATCATTATCGACCTGATTAATCTGACGGAAAATGGAGATTAGCTGTTCACTGCGACTGCCATGTTTTTTCGTGGCCACTACGGTGAGGAGATTTAAACCCGGTGCCAGTGTGATCTCTTTGCTGAACTCACCATCGGGATTGGCCAAGATGTGCTCATTATTGATGGTTAGCTCAATTTCAGGGTCTGTTTTTCCGGAAATTTGGATCACCCGATTTTCCGTAATAACATTGTTGGTTGGTTCGTAGATTACCAGTGTTGGCGGTTGTAAAATATTGCTGACGCCCATTCCTAGATATACTGCCAGACCGATTATGACCGTGGCGATACCGCTTATTTTGAAAAATCGGGGAGTTAGCCAACTAAACCAGCGGGAGGAATTAAGAGTATTCCTTTCAAAGCCCGTGAACTGCATCTGCAACCCGCGTTCGCGCTGATATTCTTTGATCAACCAACGAATATCGAGATCCAAATACTGACCATAGCTCTTCAGCCACTGGCGCGCGTAGACTTCGCCCGGTATTGACTCGTAGGCGCCATCTTCCAAAGCTTCCAAATAGTGTGGCTGGATCTGCAATTCTTGTGCTATAGTTCGGCAAGTTTTGTTCATAACTTGCCGTGCCTGGCGCAAAGCCTCAGGAACGGTCTGATGAGATACTATTTTTTTTGAGATAAAGGCAGCCATAGAGTGAGATTTTATAAGAAGAGTCGGGTGCTCCCTGTAACTTATTATGAGGATTACGTAAAAATTAAAATACCACTAGGAAGCAGTATTTATTTTTGTTTTTATTTTTGCGATTGACGATCGTCTTCGTCAGTATTCTCTTCGTCGATTTCGTCATCTATTACCGAATCACTATTGTCATCTGAATCTAATTCATCACTAATGACTTCTTTATCATCATTGTCCTCGGTCGGCGCGTCTTCCCAGCCGTCATTATATTCACGCATATCCAGGTTGTTTTCCAAATCATCCTGAGAGACTAAGACATCACGCGGTTTGGAACCCTCTGCTGGTCCAATTATACCGCGTTCGTGCAGTAAATCAAGCAATCTGGCGGCGCGGGAATAGCCGATTCTGAGACGGCGCTGTAAGTAGGAGGCGGAGGCTTTGCCGGCTTTGATTATTATTTCTTGCGCCTCCGGTAGAAGTTCATCATCATCTTCCATGAGGCTTGAGCCCGGCAAATTAATACCCTTCTGCCTATCGGTGATTTCTTCATTAAAATCAGGCTCTGCCTGTTTACGCCAGAAATCGGTGACCCGTTTTATTTCATTGTCGCTTAGAAAAGCTCCCTGCAAACGACGTGGTTTAGATAACTCGGCACTGGTGAAAAGCATGTCTCCTCGACCGAGTAATTTTTCCGCGCCGGCCGAATCAATAATAGTCCGAGAATCAATCTGTGACGCGACGGAGAAAGCGATACGGGTGGTGATATTGGCCTTAATCAAGCCAGTGATAACATTAGTTGAAGGTCGTTGTGTGGCCAGTATCAAATGAATGCCGACTGCTCTGGCCATCTGCGCCAAGCGAATAATAGCGGCCTCTACCTCTTTAGCGGCCACGGTCATCAAATCAGCCAGCTCGTCAATTACTATCACAATATATGGTAGGCGGTTTACGAGTACACTGTTGTTGTACGCTTCAAGTGATCTTTTATTGGCGGATTGCATCACTTTGTAGCGACGGTCCATCTCGCCCACGGCCCAACGCAGGGCGTTGATGGTCTGTGGAACTTCGGTGATAACGGGCGTTAGTAGGTGCGGGATGTCATTGTAAACAGACATTTCAACTCTTTTTGGATCGACGAGTATCAATTTTAGATCGTCCGGGCTATTGCGGTAAAGTAGGCTGATGAGCAAGCCGTTGATACAGACGCTTTTCCCCGAACCGGTGGCGCCGGCGATCAGACAGTGAGGCATGGCGCCGATATCCACCACCTTAGCCTCGCCGGAAACATCTTTGCCCAGCGCGATGGTGAGCGGCCGATCACTGTTTTTAAATTCTGGCGCATCCAGCACCTCGCGCAGTTTAACGGTGGCTATTTTTTTGTTTGGCACTTCTATGCCCACCAAAGATTTTCCGGGAATAGGCGCCTCTATTCTTATGGGATGAGAAGCCAGCGCCAAAGCCAGATCATTGTGGAGATTGGTGATTTGCGACAGCTTCACGCCTTCGGCCGGTTTTAAAGTAAACTGAGTTAGTGTCGGTCCGACATTTACATCTGCCATGGTGACTTCAATGCCGAATACTTCAAAAGTACGACGGATTTTTTCAGTGTTTATTTCCAAATCAACCCCCTGTGGTTTAGAAGAACCGCCTTCCAGAAGGTCCAGTGGCACGGTGACTTTTATCCTTTTTTTCGGCGGTTTTGATGTTGCCGGCAGATCGGAATTTTTTGTGACAAAGGTTGATTCGTCATTGCTGGCAGAATATTCTTCTTCGTTATCTTCTTCTGTCAGCACTAATTTCTTTTTTCTCTTTTTAACGGATTCCTCCGGTTCATCCTCTTCATCCGTATAATCATAATCATCTTGGTAGGATTCGACGCGATTTATTCTTCTGCCGGAAAGTTTTAACCACAGGCGACGGAAGATATTGACTTTATTACCGAGTTCATCCAGAGAGATATTAAAAGATATCAATACGGCGATTACCAGTAAAGCCACTAGGATGAGCAAAGCCGCCAACGGGCTGGCTATCTGACTCAAGGGGAAGGCGACAGAGTGGCCAATGTAACCGCCACCTTGATGGGCGACAAATAAGTCATTACTGGCATTGAAATTGTAAATAATTTCTAATAAGCCGGCGCCACTAATGATGGCGACGAATAATCCGATATAATTACTGGGCTTAAGGAGGTATTTATCAGGGTTTACCAAAATGTAACCCCAGACTAAAAGTAAAATTGGGAAGAGCCACTTCCCCCAACCCAGAGCGATGCCGAGTAGCCGGTCAGCCTGTATTCCAAAATCGCCGGCCAGATCAAGTAGGGATAGTAATGCCAGAAAGGCAACTAAAAATATAACAACGATACTGATACCTTTTTTGGTTTCCGGAGATAATACCGAGGTATCGAGGGGTTCGGGCTGGTTCTTTTTTTTCTTTTTGGCCATGAATATAAAGCCGTCTTCGTAGACGGGGAAAAATGGGATTTAACGCTATTTAACTACTATATTTTAACATTATTTCGTGTTATCGCCAATGGTAATAAACGGAGAAGCCCGGGCTCCTATATAGGAGCCCGGGCTTCTCACGGGATAGGGTCTTGGGTTTGAGCTACTTTCTTCGACTCTCGTGTCCTTCGAACCCCGTTCCGGCCGGTATCAGGCGACCGATAATGACGTTTTCCTTCAAACCTTTTAGCTTGTCGATCTTACCCGTGATGGCGGCATCAATCAAGACGCGTGAAGTTTCTTGGAAAGAGGCGGCTGATAGCCAGCTGTCCGTAGTCAAAGACGCTTTGGTGATTCCGAGTAGCAGAGTTTCGCCGGAAGCCTCTTTTTTCCCTTCCTTTTCGGCGATTGTATTTTCTTCCACAAATTCAGAGGTGGTGACTATATCGCCAGGCAATAGATTTGTATCGCCGGCATCGGTAATGTAAATACGAGAAAACATCTGTCGGATGATAGCTTCAATATGCTTCATGTTAATCTTCTGACCTTGTGATGAATAGATCCACATGATCTCCTTAATAATGTATTTTTCCGTATCACGACGCCCTTTGTATTGGAAGAGTTCATGCAGATCAATACTGCCCTCGGTAATGGCGTCGCCAGCCTTTATCTTGTCACCGTTTTTTACCCACATACTATAGCCAGGTGGGATGACGATATCTTTAATATCCTCGCGATCTTCATATATTTCTACATCAGTTTTTGTCAGACGGACTTTACCGGCACTCTTGGTGGTCAACTTTTTATCTCCTTGTCGATGCTTCATGATAGCATCTCCTTCTTTTACGGTTTGTCCTTCTTTTACGATCACTTCATAATCTTCGTGGCGTGTTTGTGAGTCGATCGTCGGGCCGTAGTATTTGAATTTGATCGTGCGTTCCTTACGAATGCTCATGTCGTTGGGTTTTTCAATGATCACCTCGCCTTCCTCATGAGAGATGATAGCCTTTTTCTTTGGCTGACGCCCTTCAAACAGTTCTTCCACGCGCGGTAAACCTTGTGTGATATCACCGGCCGCCGCGACACCACCGGTATGAAAAGTTCTCATTGTTAACTGTGTTCCCGGTTCGCCGATACTTTGAGCGGCGATAACTCCGACCGCCACACCTATTTTAACCGGCTTATTAAATGACAGGTCCCAACCATAGCATTTCTCGCACAACCCGCGGACGGCTTTACAGGTCATATTGGAACGGATAGTAACCTCTTCAACATTGCTACTGATTATTTCTTCAATAGCGGCACGGTCAATAATATGACCTGCTTTAACAATGGATTTCTTTGTGATCGGATTTTTTATCTCTTTGAGAGCGGTGCGGCCAAGAATAAGTTTGGGGAGTGGTTCACCAATATCCTCAGCATCTTTCAGGGTGAGATGGAAGCCATCCTTGTCATTGCAATCAGGTTCTGTGATGACCAAATCCTGGGAGACATCAACCAGTCGGCGGGTAAGATAGCCGGCGCTGGCGGTACGCAAAGCCGTGTCAGACAAACCCTTGCGGGCACCGTGAGTGGAGATGAAATATTCAAGCACATCCAAACCTTCTCGGAAGTTGGCCTTGACCGGCAGCTCAATAATTTCACCGGCCGGGTTAACCACTGACCCTTTCATACCCATGATCTGAATCAACTGTGCCCAGGATCCACGTGCTCCGGAATCAATGATTGAATAAAGACTGGAAGTTGTATCGACAGACTTCTTACTGACGGCAGTGATATTGTTTTTTACCTCATTCCAGGTCTCAATAACTTTTACGTAACGCTCACGATTGGTCAGGAGGCCTTGGTTATACTGCTGTTGGATCTCTTTCACTCTTTTTTCACCTTCTTGAATATGTTCCGCTTTTTCGCTGATGACTGGTATATCGGCGATACCCCAGGATGATCCCGATTGCGTAATATATTTGTAGGCCAAATCTTTGAGGTTGTCCAGCAAGGCCACGGTTGTGGCAGGGCCTTGTTCGGCGATAACGCCGGCAATCAGATTTCTAACATCGTTACCTTTGAAATTTCGATTCTGAAATTCTATATCCGCGGGCAAGATGGAATTAAAAATAATTCGTCCGACTGTAGTCTCCAATCGTTGCTCTTTTATACGGACCGTTATCAATTCCTGTAGGCCGAGCTGATCAACACTGTAAGCAAAGAGTGCCTCGTGTTCATCACTGAAGTGGCGCATTCTTCCGGCGGCGGCATCGAGAGCATAGGTAAGATAATAAGCTCCCCAAACAATATCTTGGTCAGCTGATAAAATTGGATCGCCGGTAGCCGGCTTAAGCAGGTTATTGATCGAATGCATTCTTTCTCTGGCCTCTTCTTTTGCTTCTTCGGTGAGTGGTACGTGAACGGCCATTTGGTCGCCGTCAAAGTCGGCGTTAAAAGCCTTACAAACCATCGGATGGATCTGGATAGCCTTACCTTCTATTAATCGGGGGCTGAAAGCCTGGATACCGAGACGGTGCAATGTGGGCGCGCGATTCAGCATCACTAGCGCCTTCTTGGTGACCTCTTCCAGAATATCCCAGACTTCGGCGTGATCTTGCTCTATGTAACGATTGGCGGAACGAACGTTATGAACCAATTCGCGATTTATCAGCTCCGAGATAACGAAGGGACGGAAGAGTTCCAAAGCCATTATTTTTGGCAATCCACATTCACCAATACTGAGTTTTGGCCCGGCCACGATAACACTGCGACCGGAATAGTCGATACGTTTGCCTAGCAAGTTCTGACGGAAACGACCCTGTTTACCCTTTAACATATCAGCAATACTTTTCAGTGTTCTTTTTTGTCCGGTGGAGGCAGTGACTGTCTTGCTACGACGAGCGTTGTTATCTATCAAAGCGTCAACCGCTTCTTGTAGCATTCTTTTTTCATTACGCTGAATGACTTCCGGCGCGTTCAGTTCTTTGAGTCTCTTGAGACGATTGTTTCTATTAATAACGCGACGATAGAGATCGTTTAAATCGGAGGTGGCAAAGCGGCCGCCCTCCAAAGCTACCATCGGACGCAGATCCGGGGGAATCACCGGGATGGTTGTCATTATCATCCACTCCGGACGGATGCTATTCTGGATCAAACTTTTAACCAATTTGAGGCGGCGCGTTATTTTTTTCAACTTTGATGGGATGGCTTCAAGCTTTTCATCTTCCAATGCTTTTTCCAACTTTTCCAAGTCAACCAGTGATAAAAGCTGACGAACGGCTTCGCCACCGATACTGGCTTCAAAGACATGTCCGTACTTCAAAGATAAGTCCTGGTACTTTGCTTCCGATAAAATTTGATGGACATGCAGTTCTTTGAGTTCCTTCTTGGCGCGCTCGGCAGCCTCTTGCAGATGTTCCATTTTATCGCTCTGAGATGATTCCAAGGCCTGAACTTTTTTTTCATAGTCAGTTGTCACTTTGGCCTTTTCATTTTCTTTAGTTGATTTGGCAAGAGCTTCACTGAGCTGCTTACTCAGTTGTTGCTTCTTTTGTTCTGCTTCATTACTGATGGCCTTCGTTTTTGATTTTAGTTCACCTTTGATCTGTTGCAAAGTTTGTTCACGCAAATCTTCATTTACTTCAGTAACGATAAAAGAAGCGAAGTATATTACTTTTTCCAAATCCTGACTGGACATGTCTAAGATCAGGCCGATGCGGGACGGTATTCCGCGCAAGAACCAGATATGTGATACGGGTGATGACAAATCTATGTGGCCCATTCTTTCACGACGCACTATGGCGCGAGTTACTTCGACGCCGCATTTATCACAGATAATCCCCTTGTAGCGGATGCGCTTGTATTTACCGCAATAGCATTCCCAATCTTTAGATGGTCCAAAAATACGTTCACAAAATAGACCGTCTTTTTCAGGCTTTTGGGTACGGTAGTTGATTGTTTCCGGTTTTGTGACCTCGCCGTGTGACCATTTGTGGATTTGTTCCGGGCTGGCAACTTTAAGACGGATAGCGTCGAAATCCAGCGTGCCGTGCTCTTCGCTGTTGAAGAAACTGGTTTTTGTTGATGATGGAGTGGACATAATTTTTTTACTAGATAATGTTAATTAGGAGTTGGTTTCTTCAGTCTCTGTTTCAGAATCTCCTTCGTTATCTTCTGGTGAAGTAGTCCGACCCCTACTTTTATCTTTTATTAGCTCCACATCCAAGCCCAATCCTTTCAGCTCTCGAACGAGGACGTTGAATGATTCCGGGACGTTGACCTTCCGGATTGGTTCTCCCTTGATGATTGATTCGTAAGCCTTGCTTCTCCCCGGCACGTCGTCTGATTTAATTGTTAATATTTCCTGCAGAGCATGAGCGGCGCCATAGGCTTCTAGCGCCCAGACTTCCATTTCTCCGAATCTTTGTCCGCCAAATTGAGCTTTTCCACCCAATGGCTGTTGTGTAACCAGTGAGTAAGGACCGATCGAGCGTTGATGGATCTTGTCCTCTACTAAGTGATTTAGTTTTAACATATAAATAATTCCGACTACAGTACGTTTGTCAAAAGCCTGACCAGTTCGTCCATCATAAAGCTGTAATTTGCCATCATCTGGATAGCCGGCTTCTCTTAGTTGCTGTTGGATTTGTTCAGCGCTGACGCCGTTTAAAGCCGGTGTAGCGACGCGGTAGCCAAGTTTTTTGGCGGCCAGACCCAAATGAGTTTCCAGTAGCTGTCCCAAGTTCATACGGGAGATGACACCGAGAGGATTGAGAATAATATCAACCGGTGTGCCGTCTTCGAGAAAGGGCATGTCTTCCACCGGGACGATGCGGGATATGACGCCTTTGTTTCCGTGGCGACCGGCCATTTTATCACCCACCTGTACTTTACGTAGGTGAGCGATGGTTACCTGAATGGTTTGAATGACACCGGCTGGCAATTTATCACCCTTGTCGCGTGAGAAAACTTTTACGTCAATAACCTTGCCATGTTCGCCGTGCTCGAGATACATAGAAGTATCACGTACGTCTTTGGCTTTTTCTCCGAAGATAGCGCGGAGGAGTTTTTCTTCGGCTGATAATTCTGTCTCACCTTTGGGTGTTATTTTCCCCACCAAAATATCACCAGACGTTACTTCGGCACCGATCCGTACTACGCCATTGGCATCCAGATCTTTCAATTTTTCTTCACTAACGTTTGGTATGTCACGCGTTATTATTTCCGGACCTAATTTGGTATCGCGGACATCGACAGAATAATCTTCGATATGAATCGAAGTGTAGCGATCTTCTTGTACGACGCGTTCGGAAATCAATATGGCATCCTCGTAGTTGCCGCCATCCCAAGGCATAAAAGCTACCAGGATGTTTTGTCCTAAGGCAAGTTCGCCGTAGTCAGTAGCGGCACCATCGGCGATAACTTCGCCAGCCTCAACTTTGTCACCAATATTGACCAATGCCTTTTGATTGATTGAGGTAGCCGCGTTGGAGCGCAAGAATTTATTAAGTATATATTCCTTCTCTTTGCCTTCCTTGTCACGGATGGTTATTTTATCCGATTGTACGCCGATCACTTCTCCATCATCGGTCGCTAAGATAACCTGGCCGGAATCAGCGGCGGCTCTTTTTTCGATGCCGGTACCCACGACAGGAGTCTCCGGTTTGATAACCGAGACGGCTTGGCGTTGCATGTTTGTTCCCATCAAAGCCCGAACGGCGTCGTCATTTTCTACGAAAGGAATAAGACCGGTGGAAATACTGATGATTTGGTAGGTTGAAACATCAAGATAATCAATTGTTTCTACTTTCTCAAAAGAGGGACGACCATGATATCTCACCTCAGCGAAACCTTTAATAAAATGGCCGCTTTCATCCAACAAGGTGGTGGCGGAGGCGGTGACTGATCGCTCTTCTTGAAAGGCGTCAATATATTCTATTTCACTGGTAACTGTTGGTACTACCGGGATTTTGGCGATACCTTCATGTTTGGCCAGCTCGGCGGCTAGAGACTTGTCAACGGTGTGACCTTCTTTGACCAGTACTTTATTTGTTTCTGGATCAACCAGATCAGCGCGTAGGGTGTAGCCGATGGCGTTTTGACCGTTATTTTTCGGATCATGAACTACTTTTCTATATGGTGTCTCGATAAAACCATATTGGTTTATCCGGGCGTATGACGCCAAATGTCCCACCAAACCGATATTCGGACCTTCCGGTGTGGCAATCGGACAAATGCGTCCATAATGAGTACGGTGTACATCACGAACTTCAAAGCCGGCACGTTCACGACTCAAACCCCCTGGTCCCATGGCGGATAAACGACGTTTGTGTTCCAGTTCGGACAGGGGATTGGTTTGGTCCATGAACTGTGACAGCTGGGAGCTCATGAAAAACTCCTTGATAGTACCGATGACGGGACGAGCATTGATCAGTTGGTTGGGTGTCAGAGTATGAATGTCCAGCGTGCTCATGCGATCTTTTATAATCCTCTCCATGCGTGCCAAACCGACACGGAATTTATTTTGAATCAATTCGCCGATAGCGCGGACGCGGCGATTTCCCAAGTGGTCAATATCGTCCGCGTAGTCTTGCGTAATATTCAGTCTGATTATTTCTTTGATAATTCTTACCAGATCTTCCACCAGTAGTACTCGATGTTCCTTGTCGATCGGTGTATCCAAATCAAAACGTTTGTTTAATTTGTAGCGACCGACAGTCCCGAAGTCATACCGATCAAAATTGAAGAACATGGAATGAATTAGGCTCCGCGCGTTATCAGCGGTGGCCAGATCTCCCGGGCGGATGCGTTTATATACTTCAATCAAACCCTCTTCGACGGTCTTGGCGGTATCTTTGGCGATGGTTCTTTCTATGTATTTAATATCAGCGTGGGTGTCGACATCTTTGAAAGCTTCCAAGATCTCAACATCGCTGTTGTAACCGAAGGCGCGAAGTAAAGCGCTAACGGCTACTTTGCGTTTACGATCTATTTTTACAAAAATGGCGCCACTGGCCTCTGTCTCTACTTCCAACCAAGCGCCTCGATTCGGAATTATTTTGGCGCCGTAGAGATTCTTTCCTCGATATGGAGTGGAGGTGAAGAATACGCCGGCACTGCGGATTAGCTGTGAAACAACCACTCTTTCTACGCCGTTTACAATAAAGGTTCCGCGATCGGTCATAAGCGGGAAGTCACCCAAAAATATTTCCTGCTCTTTTATTTCACCCGTCTTTTTGTTAACCAGTTTAACCTTGACGCGTAAAGGTGCTTCAAATGTAATATTTCGTGAACGAGCTGTCACTTCATCAAACTTTGGTTCATCCAAATAATAGTCTGTCATGTATAGCTCCAGATTGCGTCCAATATAATCTTTGATGGGATTTACTTCCTCGAACAGCTCTTTGATGCCATTATCAAAAAACCAGCGGTAGGAATCACGCTGTACTTGGATTAGATCCGGCATATCCATGACGTCGCGGATGGGGGTGAAATATTTTCTCTCACCTAGTGGGTGTATAGGCATATATAATGATTGTTTAGTAATTTATAAAAAGCAAAATTATATAGTTGTCCATCCGGGGTGCTACAAAGCTTCAAAAATAGTAGCCAAAAGAAAGATAGCGGGGTTTGAAATGGATTGGTATCAGTACGGGTTAAGAGAGCGCCAATGAGCACAAAAAAACCTCCCCCATATCACTTTGGGCGAGTTTTATAACTAATTTATGCAAGAAAAGAGGAGGCGGACCCCAACAAACATGGATAAATATTAGCCCAAAATGACACTGAAGTCAAGGCTTTTGTGAATTTTGTGATAAAAAATACTAACCTTAGGTACAAAATTTTAGAGAGCACCTGTCAAATTTTGTCAAATGTCGTCCCAAGGTAGCTAAAATTAGGCACTTTTCAAGAATTTATCCACAGGTTCGCTAAATTTGAAATGCGAATTTGTACTGCTGGTGGGCTCGCAAATTAAAGATGGCTTAATTGATGGCAGACACAAGGAAAGAGGGGGTATTTGGAGCCCTCGTCGATAGCGTGCTAGAGAATTTATCGTTGCCGTACTGGGGGTTGCAGTAGGGATGGTATCCATATGTATCGGAGTTCAGCCATGGATTTGACAATAATAGCCTTAAATAGTAGTTTTATATTGATTTATACATTAAAAATTTAACAATCGTAAGGAGCAAAAATGGACAAAGCTGAGATTCGGAAAATAGCTACCGAAAATAACTTTCGGTTTATTGATTTACAATTCTGGCTGAGGATGACATTTTATCTGGTCATTGTAGCTGGCATAGGGGTGCTGTATGTGATTTGGGACAATGAAAACTCCTTTTATCAGGAAAATAAAGAAGTTTCAGTGCGGATTGAAACGAGTCCACTGTTCAATAAAGTATTGACACGCGCTCAGCCGGGAGAGATACCTGAGAATTCGGCTCGCATCACCGATGAACAGTTGGCAGTGATATTAGAAGTCGAGAAGTATACCGTCGCCGACCAGTGGGTATATAGTTACAACTCTTATGCGCTCGGGGTTTACTCACCATTTTGGAAGTCCGAGTACTCGGTGCCCTTGGCGGATATTTACGAAGACGCTAATAGTTTTTACTTCTATTTGGATAGTGAGAGTGAGTACTTTATGACAAGCGGCTTTTTATGGGTAACCACTCATATACAACTAAAGAAAACCCAGATCATAGTGCTCTCTTTAGTTATTGCAGGAGTTGTATTATGGGGGTTGGCCTCGGTCGTACCGTATTTTCTGAGTGGTATCTGTAGAATGTATCTTTGGCTCCGGCGACGTCTAAAAAATGAAGACAGTGTTGAATATGATGTAGCTGGTTGCGCCGAACATGGTTTTGGCACGCTGGCGGAACATATAGAGATGCTGAAGAAATTGGATAATGTGAGGTTTTATTATTTATATAAGTCCTATATTATCCATTATCATGAGAAACCAGCCGCAGAGATAGTGACTGGTTAAACTTTTAAAAGGAGTGAATAGACCACTCCTTTTTTATTTCCACTATTTAGTAATCCGTCGATTGCCTTAATTTAACCGACGGCGTATACTTTTTGTATAGGTATTCTTTAAAAATTAATTTAAATGGAGGACGTGATGGAAATAATTGCCGGCCTACTACGACAAACTAATGACGCGGAGGTATTGCGCTATAAAATTCTCAGTATCCTGCAAGAGTGTCAAAAATCATTAAGAGGACTATGCCTCCAACCAGCGCTGACTCGTTTGGCGGATTTAAAGATATACGTCGATAAAGTATTGCAGGCGGGTGGTCGGGGCACGTCAATGGAATTGAAGAGATTGAAGCATTACTACTTACAACCGGGCAAACCGATTTATAGGAATATATCACCTTTTAGCATCAATAGTCGAGATTTTTATCTAGTCATGCTGGAAATTAATGATATTATAACGTCTATCATTGATGAGCTTGTTTTGACCGCGAGTTTTATTAGCGCTAATATCAAGATCGTTAACCGTACCGATCATCGGCTAGTAAACGATGAAGGGTATGTGCTTGTAAATAATGGCGGATTAGGATCTTTTTATCTTTATGCCTACAACATATCTATAATTTCATCTAAAATAGATATTTGTATTACTGAAGTAAAGAGGGTATGTGTCGACGGGCAGGGAAGTATAAAGAGGATAGAAGAGGAATTCCCCATTATAGCGGATAATACCTTGTTTATCTGTAATACCGAATATCCTTTTCCGGTAAGTGAGTCGGTACTACCGTTGTTCGTATCAAAGCTAGTCAATTATTTCAATACCGGTAATTATGACTGGGTGTTTGTATGACACGAATATCAAAGATAATTCGATCATAATAACAATGAATTTAAATGTAGAAGAAGGAGATTAAAATGAATGGCATATTTAGACAGACAAAACCGGTAAAAGAACGTAGCAAAATTATAGATCTGTTGGCGTCAGATCCCGATGCAGAGATGATCAAATACAAGATTTTAGCAGCGGTCAAAGGTTTGGAATTTGAAATAAAAAATTTTCATATTTCACCGGCTTTCGAGGACCTAATGGCTTTAGCTCAGCTGATTCAAGGGATCGTTTATACGGTGCGAGACCCAAAGGTACGTGCGTTCAAAAATGATTTCCTTTTGTCAGCGGAAAGTTACGGTGATATTAGTAAATGTGCAGTTGAACTGGATCAATTAGCTACTTCTTTGGAGGAATGTGTAACGGAGGTGGATCGTGCAATAAATGATATAGAGGAAATACTCTTAGAACTATATCGATTTGTGAAGATGGATCTATATCGTGGTAGCTGGAAGAACAGTCGCTTTGGACTTTTAGTGATCAATGATAAGCTGAATAAAAAAAATCATATTTATCACTATGAGATGATAGATGTGAAAACTTTTTTTGGCCGGCCGGGTGTAGTGATGAATACGGGTTTCATAGAGTCAGTCAGCTCTTTGACTGGGCGTTATGAAAATCAGCCGTACACTATATTGAAAGGATCATTTGATGCCAGCTTTCCTCTGGACGGAGCGATCGTCCCTCTTTGTCGGTACAAACTGGCAGAGATGTGGCTAGAAAATAATTAAAGCGAGGCTAAATAGCTTCGCTTTTATAATAAAAAAAACGACTGGTAATTTTCCAGCCGTTTAATATTTTCAGTGTTCTCGTAGCCAGGTATTCAACGCAATCAAAGCGATGAAGCAGGCATACTGTTCGACGAAATGGTCTATGTTGTGCGATGAAAAGTCCTCTGGCTTGTCCATCGGTCGATTCTTGTTCCACGACAACCAGCGACCGTCGCTATCTACGTGGAAGAAAAAGGAACTTACGCCAATGGTAAACTGGGAATAAGGAAGTCCTCGGTTATATTGAAGGCGGTAAACGCGTTGTGTTTCGCTCTCGATATAATTTCTCAGATCTGCCACGGCGGCTGCCTCTAGTTGACTCAGCTTCTTTTTTAGCCAGGGATAAATTTGTCCACCAATGGAATACCCGTTGCGAAGCTGGCCACCGCGGAAAATATTGAACGTCAATGATTGATCATTCCAGACCGGCTGGTCAAAGTACTCCTTGGCGTAATACATCCCCTCCACACAATAGTAGGTGCACAGATGAACTGTTTGTAGCATCTTTTTCAATCTAAGATCACCATTTCCTTGATTGATCGGTACTTCATAAAGATGATAATCACCCTCTTGCTTGGTTTTACTGAAACAGCCGTCTAAACCAAACGAATCTCCATCCAAGTGGAAATCTCCCATACCCACCTCTTCTACTACCTGACTATCCACCCACATTCTGGTGGGGAACGACCGGTTTTCAAAAAAATGTGTATGAATTTTGAGAAAATAAGAACTATCTTTGAGGATAATGTCAAAAATCATGTTTTGATTCCTTATGTTAATGTACTAATATCTAAGTCTAAAGTACACCGTATTATGTGTCAATAGAATCAGGCTTTTGCAATCCGGTAAGGATCTGTCTTATCACTTCTCTCTCATCCCAAGGGATTTTTTTGCCATTGGCAATGCAAATGGCTTGCTCGCTACCCTTGCCGGTGGCTAGTACGATATCTTCTGGCTGGGCTAAGGCAATGGCCTTTGTCAGTGCTTCGCGGCGGTCCAATATTTTATAAATTTTTTTGCCGGTCAATCTCGCAACCGGATCGGCGCCGGCGGCCACTTGATCTATAATTTCTTGCGGATCATCATCGTATGGATCCTCGTTGGTAATTATTATAATATCCGCTTTGGTGGCGGCCATTTGTCCGAGGATGGGGCGACGTGAGGTATCACGGCCGCCGCCGCAGGAACCTAGCACGTGAATGATCTTGCGGTGTGGAATAAGATCAATCGCCCGGTAGGTTTGTTGTAATGACTC
>JANLIN010000078.1 GCA_024654345.1 Candidatus Komeilibacteria bacterium | reverse complement strand
GTAGTATTCATTGTTCTCTAGAGTTTGCTTTCTGGACATAATAAAAAGTCTGCGTTATTGGGCGCGGACTTGTTTAGATTAATATATTTACACAGGGGGTGGGAGGTGTCAAGCGTAACCGCTAGGACCCGACTCCAAAGACGCTAACAAAAAAGCGGCTCATTTATGAACCGCTTTATTTTATCAAACTGCTTCCTTCGTGCGAAAGAATCTGTCTATTTCTTCCGCCGTGCGCCGACGACTTTCAGCCGCCGAAATTCCTTTTTCCGGATTGCCTTTTGTCAGCTGTGCACCCAACACCACTATATCAGCACCTTTTTCCAGTGCGTCGGCGACACCGATAGTTCTCTCCTGCTGTCCTGCCGCCATCCATGTATCACGAATACCGGCTGTGATGAAAGAAAAATAGACTCCAATTTTTTGATCCAAATACTCCAGCTCCAACCCTGAGCAGACAACCATATCAAAAGCAAGATTTTTGTGCTTCTTTATCTCTTTTGCATAGATATAGTCAATATAGGAGTTTTGTACGTCCGTAGCATCTTTCGCGATTTTCTCCTCCGGTGTCATGCCGTACTTTTTCATGCATTCTTCTGGCGTCATGTCGGTCAGAGTGCTGACCAATGCTAGCCTCAAGTATGGATACTTCTGTCGGATCTCTACAAAACTTCGGGCACTGCAAATTGCATGAATAGTTACTATGCACTGCATCTCCGGAATTACCTGCGCATACTTTTCAAGAATATTCAAATTTGTTCCGTTTGTGTCAGGCAGTTTCAGATCCAGAAAAAGGCTCTGCATCGGGATTCCTAACTTCATTATTTCTTCGACCAGGCGGGGGCCGCTCATGTCTAGGTTATGAAGGGCGTCATTCAGCTTGATATACGAGATAAGCTTCCGAGCTTCAGGATCGCTGGTCATTTCTTTGATCTTAGCCAGAATTTCACCTGACTGCTTAAGGCCGTCAATGGGCCACGCAACAACTTTTTGATTCATCATTCCTCCGTTTTTTTTATTGAATTTTAAGGCACAAATGTAGGCTCACCTTATCATTCCGTTCGAGCTGTGTCAATATCGTAAATTTCATTCCTCACACTCGTTGATTCACCCGATATATGCTAGAATATAGCCATGTTCTGGCGTCGATACGGCAATAAAATACTTTTTTTGACACTGCTTTTGATGATAGCGGTTTTTGTTTGGCTATTCCGGGCCAGCTATTTTGACCGACTCAGCAATTTGGAAAATTACGTGCCGGCCGGCGCTATAATGACGGCACAGATTGATTTGACTCACGCCAACACAACTCATGCTCAGCGAGAAATTTTGAAGAGTGATAATACAATCTCCGGTTTATATTCGCAGGCGGAGCGTTGGCTGTCGGATCAGCTATCAAACTATGGTCTCAGCTGGTCAGAAATGAGCCAGCACTATCTAAGATCGCAGTCACTGCTGTATTTATACCCCCACGATGATAGTCTGCAGTGGGGCTGGTTAATCAATGCCAAAGCCGGCGCGCTGGAAAAACAGTTGCTGTCAAATCCAACACTGGTCGCACGCGATCGCTACGAGCAAATCTCCATTTACCGCCTCGGTCAAAACCTTCCCTATATATATGTAGCCTTCCCGACCAACGATTTAGCCATTGTTTCCTCGGACGAAGGACTGGTGCGACTGTCTATTTCTCAGTACACGCGTCGCGACACCATCTGGTGGCAGGACTACTTTTCTATCATCTCTCTCCAACCTATTTTAACGATCAAACTAAGTCCGGACATAAACGAGTACAGTGACCAATTCCCTTTATTGGGCAAGCTTCATGACACTCTATCACCCCTGATAAATGACCGCTCCAATCAGCTCTCGCTGGATATCAAACAGTCGGGAGAGAGACTGCAATGGACACTTTCCAACGACAAGACCGCCGCTAAGGTTGCGCCCACAGCGGATATTAGGCCCCTGGTAAATTTGCTCCAGATACCACCCATCGCGCTGATCGGTTATCAGCCGGACGGCACCACAATTTCAAATCCCATTTTACTCCCTTTGGTGGAGCGGGCTGGGTGGCGTGATTGGAATTTTTCCCTTCGGGAATCTATTATCAACGCCAAGGCACCAATTGTCTTAGCGGCTCTCAGTACCAAGGACTTTATCGTCATATCTACAACCGATCAGGAAGCGGCGTTGGAGCGAATCGCAATGGACCAGTTGGCACGTTTGCGACCAAAGTCAGTCCATAATACCCTGCCGGACGGAACCTCATACACCGAGCTAGTAGCTGACCCGGGAACGGTAGTAAAAAAGGAGGCCCAAGCCAACGGCACTGATTTGACCATATTCACCGCCACTGGCACAGACGTCGCCTATTCACTCTATCGCGTGGGTGAGTACAGCCTACTAGGCACCCAAAGTGCCATTGAGAAGAACCTGCTCAACAGGAAATGGACACCCCCTTGCGCCCCGGAAACGCCCTACGAGCAGTTATTGTATATAAATACCGCCAGTGACTACCTGAAATACAGCCCCTGGTGGCACCCAAATCTCCTCTCCTTCGGTTATTTGTCTATTTTTAGCCAAATTATGGGGTCTCAGCCTAGCATTCAAGGTTGCTTGGAACTGTCCCGATAGTGTGGATAAGTTGTTAATTGCTGAGTAAAACTTTTGTTCAACAATGCCTATATCAAGCGGCTAATGTCTCAAAAGACTCTAATATTAGCTGAAAATAAGCGTTGACTTTTTACAGAATACGTGATATAATGGATGCAGATAGTTCTTTTATACATGAGATTAGAACCCTGAGTCTTCAGGATTCTCTCTCAAATATCTACTGTTTGAAAAAAGATAACAATCCAACTGTTATCAAAATTCCAACAAACAAAAAAGTCAAACAAAAAAGACTTTTCAAACAAAAATAAAAAGGGAAAGCCTGGTCACAACCGAGCATTCCAAATAAATGGTAGATATTAAAAATCCAGTTGGAGGAAAAAAATTTGCTTATGTTTCTATGTTTAAAGTTGCACCCCATGCGACATTTAAACGAGCCATAAGCAAACCTATTACAGGCGTTCGCAGCCATTTATTCTAATTTTAAAGGGCACCGCAGACGCCTGTTTTATTTTGTAAAAAATTTAGGCAAGGCCATCGTCAGGGACTTGACATAGTCTCGACTTTAGTCTATTATTTAGGCACTTTAAGTACTCTTTTGAACTCATATGCTATCAAAAAGTTTTATAGAACAGCAGAAACAGGCCCTTTTGCAGAAGAATGAGGAGATTGAATCTCAGCTCAAGGATATCGTGAATAAAGATCGACAAAGCACTGAATATGATGCGATGTTTCCTGACTTTGGTGATAAAGAGGAAGATAACGCCGCCGAAGTTGCCGCCTACGAGAGCAATCTGTCTCTGGAAGAGGATTTGAAATTTTCTTTGGATAGAGTCAAATACGCTTTGGATGCGATTGAGAAGGGTACTTACGGCACCTGCGACCGCTGTGGCGGTGCTATTAACGAGGAAAGATTGAAGGCCTTCCCGCAGGCATCCACCTGCATGAAATGTAAAAACGGCCACAATGGCAACGCCTAAAGGCTTGATCTACAGCCTCACCGGCCTCTTTATTATCGATAGAGTAGCGAAGTACTTAGCCCTGTCCGACCTGTCGGAAACGGGGCTTTTTTGTTGCCAAAACTTGGTCGGTTTACGTTTACACCTGAATGAGGGCATAGCCTTCGGTATACCCCTACCGCCCGCGATATCGATAATCCTAGCGGCAGTAGTCATATTCGTCCTCATCTTTTATCTGTATAAAAACAGGCTCTCAATGGCCACCTATTTCGGTGGTGGACTTATAGTCATCGGTGCTGTCAGCAATCTACTGGACAAAATATTCCACGGCGCAGTGGTTGATTTCCTCGAACTCGCCAGAATCTCGGTCATTAATTTATCCGACGTATATATACTGACCGGCATTGTTTTGTTATTAACGAGAAGAAGCAAGTAAAATATTTGCTATCAGCCCAGCCCAATAACAAAACCCGGCTTCATTTGAAACCGGGTATAATTTTATCTATCCGTCCTTCTGGATGACATATAGATAATTGATGGAAAGTAGAAATACTTTCCCCATTTTTTTGACTTCATCCACTAAACTCTCGTCACGAAAAAACCTGCGATGCCAGAGTTTATCACTAACCAGTCTTAGGATAACGACTGTAAAAGAGATTGCCATCGCGATCCATACCACAAGTCCAAAAATACAGCCAAAGGATAACCACACGACGCTCATTCCTAATGTTCTAAGCCAATATTCAGACGTCCCCTCTGGCACCATATCTTTGACGTAAATAAAAGCCCCATGGTAATGCGAAAAGTTATAGCTAGCATAGGTAATATTATCTGGATCGACCACATCAAACTTAACAACAAGCTTATATCTGTCAGAGGTGAAGAAAATATTATCACCATCAGTATAATAATGCCATTCCGCTTCAGAATTAATTTTTTCAAACAAGGCAGTATTAACAGGTTTTAAAATGTTGTAATCGTAAGGGTGGCTATATTGGAATGTGTCTTTTTCAAACGCGTGATCCATGATCCCTTGCACCCGTGCTGTTGGCATCACCAAAATAGTATCCGGCGCGTTCATAGCTTCAGTATATCTTTCTTCAATGTCTGAAGAATAATACGCCACGGAAACGGCGACTAGAGAGGCTACGAATAAACTTAATTTATAAACATCAAATACTTTAGCTCCTTTTTTCTGAAGTGTTCTTTTAAGTTCAGAGCGAGTCATTTTGGACTCCTTTCTTATTTTTTTGTTAATATTCTAAATTAGAATATTCTAGCATATATATTCCAGACTGTCAAGTTTGTGCAAATTCTGAAAATGCTTGACAAATGCCCTTTAAACAGATAGATTATAAGACTGTCTTAATAGATATAAGTAGATAATGGTTTTATAAACTACTGGAACAAGGTGTAAATATGTTAGATCAGAATCAGACAATTATTGACCGCGTGCGTGATGCCCAGAACATTCTCCTGGTCTCCAAAAGAGCCTACAACGGCGACGATCTGTCGTCGCTTTTAGCGTGGTACAATTTCCTCCGCAGTCAGAATAAGCAGGTTGATGCCGTCATTGATAGCTTTGCCATTCGCGAGCACTACAAATTCCTTCCCCAGTGGGAGGGTGTGAAAACCGGTCTTGATAAACTGAAAAAATTTACCATCGCCATTGGCATTGATCGTGATAATCTGGATGAACTGAATTATGACGCGCGTGACCGAGAGTTGTTGATTCATATCACACCGAAGCAAGGGTTCATAGATTATCAAAATATCCATTTCCGCTCCACGGAATTCAAATATGATCTGGTAATAACCATCGGCACCCAAGACTATGAGGCTCTGGGAAATCTCTACCGAGAGCACGCTGACTTTTTCTATCAAATACCGGTGATAAATATCGATGTACATCAGCTGAACGAGCAGTTTGGCGACATCAATAAGGTCGATATCACCAAAACAGCGGTAGCCGAGCTTAGCTTTGAACTGATGCGCGCCATCAATCCCTCTCTGATTGATAAAAATGTGGCCACTTGTCTGTTGACCGGCATTCTCAATGCCACCCGTAGTTTTCGCACTGCCAATGTGGATCCCAATACCCTCCAACTAGCTAGCGACCTCATAAACATCGGGGCAGATCGTCAGTATATCGTGGAACAACTTTTCCATCGCAAATCTGTGGCTATGCTTAAACTCTGGGGAAGGGTTTTGGCGAGATTGCAAGCCGATAGTCAGTACAAAATAGTCTGGTCGGCGATCAACGAGTCGGACTTTGTCCGCTCCGGCGCCAGTGAAAAGGATCTACCCGGTGTTATAGAGGAACTGATCCTCACTTCACCGCAAGCGGAGATCGTACTCATCTTCTACGCGCCGCAATACGACCAGACAAAGGTATATCTGCACAGTGGCCGTCATTTTGACTCCCTGCGCCTGGTTGGTGAATACCGTCCGGAAGGAGACAAGGATTTGGCGTATTTCTCTGTCAACTTGCCCTTCGAAGAAACGCGAGAAGAAGTACTGACCAATCTAAAGGGAAAACTGAAAAATCTAGGCTTAACATCCTAAGCAAAATAAGCTAAAATACGGGAGATGAGAGGATGTATAGCTCAGCTGGTTAGAGCACGGCTCTTATAAAGCCGGGGTCGATGGTTCGAATCCATCTACATCCACCACTCGACTCGTTTTGACTAGCGTCAAAACTCGCTCGTGGTTTCGGCCGTAGTACGGCCTCAACCGTGGAAAAATTGAAACGAGTCGAGTGGTG
>JANLIN010000045.1 GCA_024654345.1 Candidatus Komeilibacteria bacterium | reverse complement strand
TCTCCAATTAAAGCTGTGTTGGTATCCGTGAATACCGAATCGGCTTCGCCATAAACTTTGTTCTGTCCGGAATCTGGAGTAACAGTAACCTCCTTTGCGGTGATGCTTGAATCCAATGTCGGCAGAGTGAGAGTGTAATTACCTGAATCAGCCCCAGCGAGAGAAAGTCCTGAAATCTCTACAGTCCTGCCACCGGCATCCGCACTGTCAAATGGTCCATTGGCTGTCCCAACTACGGATACGTCATCGCCACCAACAGTTCCAACAAGCGATGGTGTCCCTGTCACTTCTGCGGTTGTTGTTCCATCGTATGGTCTACTTGTGGCCGAGAGACCGGAGACGGTAAGCCCTTTCTGTGTGACATCAAAAGAATTACTATCAGCCCTAGTAATGCTGTCTGCGGACGCCGTAAACTGATAAGTACCAACCGTATCAATAGAAACATCGGTGAAGGTTGCTGTTCCGCTACTAATATCAAGTAAAGCTGTACCAGTGACGGTTGCCGAATCAACAGATAAGGTGACAGTCTTTCCGGTTGCTCCTGTCGATGAGTCATTACTAAACTGATCCTGAGTCACCACAACGGGCTGGGTACTCAAATCAGAACCATACACAGTTGTAGCGCCTGGCTGTGTTGTGAACGCAAGTTTCGTGATAGTTCCAGGCACAGAAGTTAGAGTGCCGAAACTTGTGCTTCCGTCGGTAACTCCTGCAATAGCCGCACCAGAATGGGTCATCTCGCCATTTGCGTCTGCAATATTAGTCACTGTTGGACGAACCTCCATACCACTTAAAACCAAGAAGGTGCTCACAGTAGAGGAAGTATTTACTGTAAACGAAAATGACGTTGTGTCAGGTGTGATGTTGTATGAGGATAAAACTAGACCATCCCCCTTAATTGCTGTTATGTGGGCACTTGTATTAAATTCCCAACCATTAGGTAAACTGATAGTGTGGGTTCCAACAGTTATCTGACCAAGAATTGTCTCGGAAATATTTATGGGATCAAGCGTTGTATAAGCACTCGTGCTACTGGCCGATGAAGTATCTATAGACACTGCTTCGCCACCGGTAGCTACACTGATATTTACTCCTTCTCCAACTGCCAACACCATATTCGGCACAAAAAAACCGCTCATCAAAAAAGTGGCGGCCACAATGACTGCGATAACTGATTTACTTACCACTCCTCCATGGCGAAGTCCGGTGATATTTTTCACGGTATGAGATTCCCGTTGAATTTTATAGATTATTGGCGAATAATCTACATTTTTTCAACAAGATTTATTTATAATGTCACCGTATTCCTTTGTAAAAAATCTGTCAAGACACCATGGTGGTTAAGGTGTTACTATCTTTACTTACTTTCTCTCCCAAAAATAATACGGGTATCTAACCTGAAACAAAGATGGGGGTCATTACGTAGTCATATAACATGGAGCTAGTATAAGTCGAACTGGCTCTTTTATTAATTAACTAAATAATAAATTAAAAACAAAAAAATGATAAAAATAAAAAATAAATATATTTCATTGGCGGTCTTGGCAAGTTTGGTATTGGCTGTTCCGGTATTAGCTCAAACCAACAATTCACAATCAAGTGAATCACGCGATAACAAAGGTGGCCTGATGAATTGGGGCAGAATGATGATGGGCCGAGTTAATATGATGAGCCCGAATATTGTCGGTACGGTTACCGCTATAAATGGTACGACCCTTACTGTAACCAGTAATAGTAAAGTGGGTTGGGCCTGGGGCAAAGAGGATGAAGATGGTGATGAGGATAATCAAAACGAAGACACGCCAAAAGCAACTCCAGCACCAATCGTATACACTGTTGATGCCAGCCAGGCAACCGTTGTTAAGGCCGGCGTCGCTTCAACTGTTTCCGGTATCGCTGTTGGCGATATAGTTAAGATTCAGGGTACGGTTACGGGTACTAGTATCCTTGCCACCACTATTCGTGATGGAGTAAATAAAGAAGATAAAGAGAAAGATAAAAAAGAAAAAGATAAAGAAAACAAAGATAAAAAACCGGAACAAACTCCCCTTATCCAAGGCAACGGTCAACCAATAATTGCCGGCACGGTTACTGCAATTAATGGAACAACTCTGACTATTACTAACAAGAGTAATGTCACCTACACGGTTAACGCTTCAAGCGCGAAAATCGTGAATAAGAAAGGTCTTTCCACTGTTTCTACTATAGTGGTCGGCGATAATGTTATCGTCCAAGGTGCAATCAACGGTACCGCCATTACGGCCTATTCGGTCATTGACCAAGGCGCTACACCAAGTCCAAGCGTAAAACCAAATGACCAAGAAGAAGGTCGCGGTAAATTCTTCGGTGGTATCGGTAAATTTTTCCAACACCTCTTCGGATTCTAAACCGAATCAGGATGTAACATAAAATTAAACAGTCCCGACATTACGTCGGGACTGTTTAATTTTATAGATACTACAAAGACAGTTAGTACCCGCTGATACTGCAACGTTTGGCCACTCCGAAGATTGGGTCACCAAAGACGGCGTTGGAACAATTTACACCGTTAGTAGAAGTCCGATAAACATAGACGCCATTGGCGCCATACTGGACATTTCTGGTTCCAGAGAAAGAACAGTATTGATTTTCACCCGCGCACGAAATCCAATTACCAAAATTATTGTTCGGATTTATATAATTAGTTGAACCGACGGTCACGTTAAGAGCGGAACAGTTTGTGGATGATGAACAAACCACAACTGCTCCATTACCATTCGCTAATC
>JANLIN010000033.1 GCA_024654345.1 Candidatus Komeilibacteria bacterium | reverse complement strand
TAATTCTTCTCCGTCATGCCACAGGACGTTTGATCTTATTTTGAAAGTATATTGTTTTTGATCCGGTGAAATTTCCAACGCCTCAGCCAAATCCAGCGTCAGATCACCTTGCTCGTCGTATTTCAGAAGGCCGCTAAACACCAGTCGGCTCAAATCTCTGTCCACATCATTGTACTGGGCCAGCAGGGGATTAATATAATTAGGAGCACCAACCAATCCCTCCGTATAGTCACCACCCTTGGCCGGCAATATGACGGTGTGTGACCAGTAGAATGATACAAGCAATATCATTATACATATTAATATAATCGCGGATGTGATCCGGACTACCTTTTGTTCAACGGGTGATAAAACTTTGGGGAGTTGTTTGAATTGTTGCCAGCCGGGAATACGTCCGCCGTTGGCACTGGGCACGGTCTGTTGGTCGATTGCATCAAAGTCATCCGTTTCTGTGGATACAGAAGCAGACGGTCGCCTTTTGAGCAAATATTTTTTTATCCGAGTTAAAAAATTGCCTAAATTAATATTGGGCACAAAGTAAAATTAAGTATCGTTAGGAGCGGATGAAGACTTCCGCCAAGGTGATGCCGAGGAATAAGACGGATAGGACGATTGTAGCCACAAAAAGAATCTTTTCCGCTCCTCTTTTGGTGCGGTAAACCGCGCCTTCGCCGCCAAAAGCCGCTCCCAGCCCGGAGCCGCGACTTTGCAATAAAACAGCTACCATTAATAATATGGCGAGAATAATTTGAATAATTGAAATGATGTTTTGCATGCTGATATATAAATAGGAATCAAGAGTCTTTCTTGGCAAGAATGATACCAGGTTATCAGATAGTCCCTGATTTGTCAACCACCATCGCTTGACGGTTTTGTCGTAGTATGATAGTTTTAACCATTAATTAACTGATATTTAACAACTAGAAAAAGGAGGAAACTGTGAAAAAGGCAGTTTTGCTTGTGCTACTATTTACAATGGTGGCGGTTTCAAGAGCCACTGCAACCGGAATCAAAAATGGTGAAAAAGAGTCTGAAATGAAGGTTGTCGTCCTTAACGGCAAATATTATCTTGTGGAAACAGCAAGCTCAACAAATTACTATGACAGTCTCACCGGGACTTTAGTAACAGCGAGCTACAAAGTAATTCATGTCTTCGACTTCATAGCCGCGGACATAATTCTTGACGCCAAGAGGCTTGATATTTTGCCGCTGGTTCATAAAGCCTGGCAAAATCCTGATTCGAACATTGTTCGACGTACGAGCTGGACTGCTCAGTACCACCACTTGGGTTTCAGGAAAGATATATATCGACTGACAGACAATATCTTTTATGACGAGGAGAATAATACGGTAGAAGTGAGACCACGAAAGGATATTGAAAGAAAGAACGCTGTAGCATACGATGTTTATCTGATGATAATATTTTTCATATCAGCCGGATTTTTCCAGGTTGGTTGGAACCGCATAAAGCTAGGAGATTCACTGCCAATTAAGAAGGTCAAGGCAATCATACCGGGAGTCGTATTAACAGCGATCCTTTATACGCTGGCGATTATAGGAGCGAATGCTATGGATTGGACAGAGCCATTATATGACTCGGGTTCCATCATAGTCTTGGTAATATTATTATCATTAATATTTACCCTAGTGAAGATGTTTTTCAACGGGCTAGTTGAATATGCGATTTTTTCGACATCCTACTGGCTCGTGATTGGTCTGCCGATAACTTGGATAGTGGTTGCAATATTTATCTACTTCGGTTTAAGTTATTATGCAGGGCATAGTTTAAGAAAAATACTTCCATCTGGAAGGAAGATTCAGCCAACTATTTAAAAAATGTCGTCGTCTAAAAATAGGCGGCGATTTTTTATTGGTGATAGTTAAGAATTCTTTATCAGCTTGGTTTTGGCGGGGCCGATCAGTTTTTCCAGTTCGGCGTTTGGGGCTTGTTTAACATTTTCCCAACTGCCGTACTTTTGTTTGAGAATCTTCTTGGTTTTTGGCCCAATACCGGGGATTTCATCCAGTTTTGATATTATATTACCCTTGGTGTGTCTTTGACGATAATACGAGATAGCAAAGCGATGGGCTTCATCACGCATCCTTTGAATAAGGAGGAAGGCGGGAGAATTTGTCTTAAATCTGATCGCTTGTCCGGTCGTGGTATAAAGTATCTCATTTTGTTTGGCCAGAGCCACTACCTTGTTTTTGTTCAAATTTGACAGTTCCGATACTACGCTCAGCTGACTTTTACCGCCGTCCAAAATCATAAGATCAGCTACCGGCCAATCGGTATGATTCAGACGACGCGCCACAACCTCTTGCATCATATGAGGATCGTCCGGCCCGGTCGTGCCCTTGATCTGAAAACGCTTATATTCCTTTTTATCCGGTCGGCCATGGGTAAAGACGACCATCGATCCGACGGCGTAGACGCCTTGAATATTGGAGATATCATAAACCTCTATTCGTGCCGGTTTGTCTTTCAAGGCCAAGCCCTTTTGTATCTGCGTTAACGCTTTGACAGCCGCCTGCTCCTGTTTTTCCCAGCTCGATAAGGAGGCAGTGGCTAGCTGGCGCGCGTTGGTCAGCCCCAGTGCCAAAAGTTTTTTACGCCATCCACGCTGTGGTTTTTGCAACGGTGGCGCGGACTCTATTTTCATGGCTGTATCGGCATTGACATACTTGGGACGATCTTCCGTCTCGCGATAGTATTTTTCAATGAATTCAATCAGCACATCTTTTTCATCCAAGAGTTCCGTATTGGCAATGATTAACGTTTGGTGGTCC
>JANLIN010000056.1 GCA_024654345.1 Candidatus Komeilibacteria bacterium | reverse complement strand
ATTCAATAATTAGAAGGACTTAGTAATGAAAAAGGAGAAATGGATTTTAGAGGTGGATCGCTTCATCAAGAATTATTTTGACTCTGTTTTGAGAGAAATCCCTGTTTCTTTGAAACAGGGAATTCCGCTGGATGATTTAAAGCGGTATAACAGCATGGTAGTTAACAGCAAGACTCGATATAAAAAGGGTCGAGCGGAAATTATTGAAAGGTTCGAAAAGTTAGACTTAACGCCCCTGGCGGTAATTCCCGGTATGATTCATGAGTTCGGTCTAGGGTCGGGAGTGTTCTCTGAGCTCCATCGTCTTGATATCAATAAAGCCAGGACAACGGTTGTTCATCATCCTTTACCGTATTTATCCAAAATGTTCAGCACTTTAAGTAAAACGGAGCGGGATCACAATGTGGTGGAAGAAGAAATAAAAAATTATTGTGCTCATACGGCCGAGTATTTAAAGTGTCGGCTGAAGGTGAGTCTGCCCGATATCTCTTGTTTTGATAGCAAGATTAAGCTCTGCCGTAGTAAGAGAGTGATGATAAAGCTTTATCCTACTATGGGTAATTATCACTTTAAAAGGTTTATTCCTAAAGAATTGTGGAATAACTTTGAGCCAAATGAAGAGTTGTTACTGGTAGCGCGGGTTATTTTAAATAAAAAGTCGTCGTGGGATTTTGATGATTTTCAAGTAGTTTTGGACCAAATACCGACGATAGATAAATATGAATTTAAAAAGCGCTATCAGCTAGTTAGTTCGTCTGACTATTTAGCCAGACACTGTTCTTTACTGGGCAATCATGACTTTAAGCCCTATTGGTAATATCATAGGCATAGTTATGGCAGAATTAATATAGAAGAGCTGTTTTAAATAACGGCTCTTTATTTATTATTGAAAACTGAACGAATTTATAATTCTGATATTCCATCTTTCCTGTTCGAAGCCAAAGTATAATACCAGTTTACCTGTCCGGATTCCAGTGGTGAACTCATAGTGTGGACCGACTATAGGGACTGTATTGTCGAACTCAAAAAATATATGTCAACTATGTCAGCTTGACACGGTCGGTCATCTTGAGTAAGATGACTTAAATTCGTTATTTAATAAAAAAAGGAGTAGACCATGAGATGGTTAGGTAACTATATTTTTGAATGGCTGCGTGGACCGTGGCCGGAAATGCTATTTATTCGTCACGGGCATGGATTTCATCAGGTTGGCTATGAAAGGGTTGATGAAGGTTTGGCAAAGAGTCCATTGGAAGCCCTAGGTTTTGATATCTCCAATCATTTGGTGCCCCTGAGTCCGATGGGGAGAGATCAATCCAGTCAGACCGGAGGCAGGCTTAATTTCAGACCCGACATTGTGTACGCCTCTCAGATGAGACGAGCTATCGAAACAGCAGAGTTGGTTTTCCCGCTGTTCACGGTGAGGCAAGATCCGAGGTTGAACGAAAAAGATTTCGGCGTTGGACACATGATGGGGACGGAATACCTGGAACAGTATTACCCCGATCATATCGGCCGGTACAGACGTGATGGGAAGTACTTCAGCGCCAAAGCGCCGGGCGGTGAGAATTATATTCATCTTTTCTTACGGCTACACAGTCTTTTGGACACCATTCGTCGCGACTGGGCCGGCAAGAAGGTGGCGGTATTTTGCCACAGCGCAGTCATGTTGGCGATACGTCAGCTATTGGAACATCATGACCCTGAACAATTATTCGTCATCGGGAAAAAGCAGGATCTGGTAAATTGCGCGATCCTTCACTACCGTCCACCAGAGAGACTGTGGGGTTGGAGTCGGGGTAAGTTCAGGATTGAATTGGTTCAGCCTCCTTATGTTCTCTGGAAAACAGAACGAACCTATGCTCTTGAGACGGAACATGAGCTTCGGATACTCAAAGAAAAATTCAGCTAAAATATCCCAGCCTTCATAAGAGGCTGGTTTTTTATTGGCGCAAACAACGTTCGGTTATATAATGTACGTATAATCATTCAACTATTAATTGTATGCGCCAAGAATATTTTAAACCGGCCAATATTGCCCTTTTGCAGGCTTTGGGTGTCATTATTTACTGTTTGCTGGTGGCGTGGCTGATGAATTCCCTGGAACAAGTGGGTAATATCGGCTGGACCGGCGGGGCCTTGTTTCTCCTGCTATTCGTCTTTTCCGCCGGCTTGATGGCTCTGACAGTCTTCGGTTATCCGGCCTATATTATGTTCAAAGGTCATATCAGCGAGGGGTTGAAAATTATCGGCTATACCCTCGGCTATATCTTCGTGCTGATGTTAGCGGCGGGGTTGGTGGTTGTCCTGTTTTGGGCGTTGTAGGGTATAAAAAAACCGGATGATATAGATCATCCGGTTGTTAATACTTATTTTTTTAGTATTACTTTTTTACTGTTTCACTGATAACGTCAGTTATTTTGGCTTTGGCTTTGTCGCCAAGTTTATGGCCAAACTTTTCAACTAAGGTCTTTAATATCACGAGGACATTTTCACCTTCTTCGTCAAGTTGGCTCATAAAACCGTTAACAGCGGCGGCTCCTGCCTGACCATTTGTAAACAATTTGGTAATAGTGCTCATCATATTGCTATCTCCCCAGATTTGCATGTTAGCTGAGCTAAGTGCCTGACCCAGAGCCTGAGCTTTGGCAACTCCTATTTCTTTATCCTTCGCAATATTGGCTAACGCTATTTCCAATTCCTTGGAAATTTCCTGGTGCTCAGCCTTGTATTTCAGTTCAGTGCCTGTTACTTCGACGTCCTTTTGACGAACTTCTACGCGGGCGCCTTCAACTTCAACCGGAATCATTTCCAGAGCTTTTTTACCTTCAGCTTCGGCAACTTTGGCGTCTCTATCAGCCTGTGCCTGAGTTCTAATAGCCTGCGCCTTGTTTTCGGCCGCTTCCATATCGGCAGAGGCTTTTTTTGTTACTGTATATGCGTCTACATCCGCCTTTGTATTTTCTTTTACCTTGGATTTGGCGGCTTCCGCTTCCTCTGCTATGATAGCTGTCTTCTTGGCACGGTCAGCAGTTTCAACTTCGGTTACTGTCCTGACCGACTGTCTTGATTCTTCTTCGAGGGCTTCAGCATCAAATTTCAACTTTTGAGCCTCTGCTTTTTCCTTTTCTTTACCGGCAACAGCGATTTCTTTATCCTGCGCTGCCAATTCAACTGCTTTCTGCTTTTCGATGTCCGCGGTTTCAGCAGCCTGCTCGCGTTGTTTGTTAGCTACTTCAAGGTTCTTTTCTTTTGTAACACCGGCTAGAGCAATGTTTTCCTCTTTCTTCACCTGTGCAATTCCAGTCTTCTCTTCCTGCTGTGCGGTAACGGTAGCAGCTTCTTGCTCTTGCTCTGCCTGTACCTTCTTTATTAAGGCATCGCGCTCAGCTTCAGCTTTAGCTGCTTCATATTCCTGGGCAAAGATGAATTTATCGCGAGTAACCTCTTCGGATTTAACGTCCTGATCAGCTTTGGTTTTGATTTTAGTTGTAGCAACGCGTTGGCTTTCAACGATTTCTGCAACTTTTCTTGCTCCCTGAGCATCGAATATGTTCTCGCCGGATTGCATAGAATTGACCGGTGTTTGATCCAAGGTAGATATTGTCACTGTTTCCAAGGTCAATCCGTTTGGCGCGAGATCCTTACTAACTATTGCTTGGACATCGCCAGCGAATTTGGCGCGGTTTTGATGTAAGTCCATCAATTCCATTGTTGAAGATACAGTACGCAGAGCTGAGACGAATTTTTCTTCCACCAGCTCCTTAATGCTATCCCCGTTAACTGATCTGCCGCCAAGGGAGGTAGCTGCCGACTGCACTGATTGAGCATCTCTTTCTATCTTTATGTAGAATTCTGAGACAACATCAGCTCTCAATTTATCGCCGCAAATCAAAGCTGTTGCACCAGTTCTTTTCACTACTAGTTTCATTGTTTCCAACGAAACCCAGATAATGTTGTGAACGACCGGAAGAACAAGGGCACCGCCGGAAATTATAGTCTTTTCACCCCCCATACCTGTTCGAACGAAGGCCTCATTAGCCGACGTTTTGACGTAGAGCTTGGTGATAGTTACCACTATGCCGCCCGTGAGTAGCAGGAGAACGCCGAACGATGTTAAAATAACTTGCGCTGTGCCTGTGACTGCCTCACTGAACATCAGGGGCAGGATTATGAAGGCGAGACCGAATAGTACTGCGACGACCCCCATAAGACCGCCGGAATTCTTTTTTGTATGATGTTCCATTACTATACCTCCTGTGATTGTGATGTGATAGATTCCATTAAGTTATTTTCAGATACAATGTATTCGCCATTAGCCTCATCGTATTCCAGAAGGACTACTTTCTTCCCTGGAGGAATGGGCTCATTTCCCTTTTTTATGCGGCACTGCTTGCGTAACAGAGTGTTATACTTATCGTAAACATCACATGTTCCGCTGAACTCGGTGGCGGTGTAGATTATTTCTCCGCCTAGGCCGATCAAATCTCCCGGCTTTGAAGCATAAGTTTCAGTCGTCGGTAGAATTTTGGCCAACCCGATCGCTATTGAGCGAGTGAAGATGATTGATAGGAATAGAGTGGTAGCAAGTGATACCCACAGATACACTATCGGAAAGACTAGGATTTTTTGAAGAACTCCATTTGCTACAAGTCCAAAGAAGCCAAATGTGATGAAAAAGGTGGTCAATAAGATCGAGAGTGGTACCTTGCCGAGACCTAGTAGAGTTAGAGCCTTCATAAAGCCGCTGACATCATGAGTGTGTTCTATGCCATGATCATGGTCTATGTCATGGTCTATGTCATGGTCTATGTCATGGTCTATGTCATGGTCTATGTCATGATCGGCCGAGAAGGTACCAGTAGCCAATAATACTAAATAAAACAAAGCTCCGACAAAAGGAAGGGCAAAAATAAGATTTTGCCATTCTAATAGATCCTGCCAGTTCATGTCTATTCCTCCTTTTTCTGTTCATTGTGGACGTTGGCGCCGCGAATATTTGTATCGGGAATATTTCCAAAGCGTGGCTTTTCCAGCAAATTTAACGCTTCACCAAGGTTGGGATCATTTACTTCCGTATATTCTGCATCTTCAATAGTGGGAGCATTAATTTTCTGACGTAGCCGAGCCATCTCCTGGTTAATATTATCTTCCTGTAATTGATTGACTATGGCATTGTCAATAGCAGCAGTCGGATCCCCCTCTAAGAGTCGCTTGTTTTGAAGCTGACCCTTTTTCATGCCTATTTCGCCCGCTATCTCATCAAAAGATGAACTCGGGCTCTCGAGGCTAAGAGTGGAAAAAGTTTTATCAATTTCCTTCTGCTGCTGGATCAGCTTGACATCCTGTTTCAAACGCGGTAATTCCCTAAGTCTTGTATCCACTTTTCTCTTTTCCGATTTGAAACGAGCCACTTTGTCTTCGGCGTCTTGCTGAAGAGTAACATAGTCGCTTTTCAGCGTTTCAATATCTGTAGCCGCTTGCTGTTTTAAGGCAACGCAGCGACGCGCCATTTCTTCTTTGCCCTGCTCTAAGAACTTCTGAGCTTGAGCTTGAAGGCTCTGATAATTTTGCACCTTCAGTGCAAGTTCCTTGTATTTATTATCAGCCATGGTCATGCTGTAGGAGACCAGATTGGACATTTGTTCTAATCCGGCCATCATTTGACGAGCATCTGATTCCAGCTTAATATCGTCGGAGATATTATCAGATATTGCATTTCTGAACATATCCGCGATTAAGCCGAAAATTTGGTACCATCTTCTCTTTCGAAGAGCCATTGTAACCTCCTGTTACTGTTGATGAATTTGCCTAATATTAGGTGTTTATTTTTTTTAAAGTCCGATCATAATTTAATAAGCAATCTTAGCACACATATAGGCTAATGTCAATAAGGATTTGAAAAAAAGAAGCGATTTTTAAACCGCTTCTTCGTTTTGAATGAATTCAATTAGCTTTTTCGTGATGACTTTTTTGATTTCATCACTTTTAACGAACAAAAGTGCTACCATTGGTAAGTTTATATTCATGATAACGCAATTTCTTAGAATATCCATCTTACCTTTGACTGACACACAGTGTTCATCATAGCTAGCTTTGAAGGAAAAATTGAGGCGAGTGCCTTTTAAATCGTATAGAATGTCACTAACTGTGACTTCTGTATTGCCCACATTATCTATGATTTTCATGATTCCGCTCGGAATTTTTTCAGCGATCTTCTCCGGTGCGGAATTGTGATTTACTTTAATTTTCATTCAACACCCGGTTCAATTCCTCTTTGCTTATACCAAGCTCTTGCCAGGTGGTAGTTCCGTTACTAACATGAAGATCAATTAACTCAATGAAATTGGGGTAATCAGCGGAAGAATAATCCTCATCGCATTGGATCTTTTTTATTATATCTTTGCACCACTGAACTTGCGATAATCTTACTAAGTCATTTAAAATTTCCTCAGAGAAATCAAGATCACTCCACTTGACAATCTTACCATCTATCAAATTGATCGTACTATCCCTAAAGCCTTTCGTTGCTATGGGGTCAGCTTTCGCATTTAGTAATTCGCTGAACCTTTTATTGAGTAATAGAGCTCTGGACTCACCAGTAGTGGATTCAGAGTGCTCTAGACCTTTTTTTTGATGGTTCGAGCTGTCACCCATGAGTAAGCGCTTTTTAACTTGGATAAATATTGGTAAAGCAATTACTGCAAAGAGGATGAAATAGAGTGGGACTAATGAAAAATCCATTTTTTATTCCTTTTTTAATGTATAAATATTCAATTCTGAATTCTATAACATAAATTGAGTTTTGTCAATGGTTTGCTGGGGATAACTTTCACTCTCTATTGACACGCGGAGAATTTTAGGATAGATTTGGCTATTAATACGGCTATTTAAAAACAATATAGAAATGAGGTAAAAATGAAAGAAGTACTAGCATCAATACCTGGATTAGTGACCTCTATCCTAAGTTACTTTATTAAGGGCGCTTTGCCTGAAGTGGCACAGTCAGACCCATTGGAAGATATGGAAGGCCGTTTGGAGAAAGTGGTTCTGGGTGGTGTTTCTAAGGTAGTGATAGAGCTTCCGGACAAGTCACTCTTTGTTTTCTCGAAACAGCTAGGAAAACTACGTGCGGATTTCAAATTTGAAAAGCACTGGGGCTATGATCAAAAAAAGCAGATGCTATATAGCCTGGCGACGCAATTTCCGGATATAAGATTTGACAGCGTGATATATGTCAGTGGTAGTGATGAAGTGTGGAAGATGCCTTGGGCTGCGCCAGATGTCGGAGAATCGAAAGAGCATGAATATGAGTTACAAGGAAACCATGGGGTTTACGATGATGATTCTGAACCTGTAATTCCAGGAGATGTTTTTGTGCCAGAGAATAGGAGAAAAGAATGTCCTGCTTGTGAAAAGATGTTATCGCCAGAAGATATAAACGAAATGCGGTGTGGTAGTTGTCTCAGCGACGTGTATAATTGTCCGCGATGTCACGAATTTATCGCGGTTAATCCGGATATACTGGATGAGTGCGTTTCTTGTCAAAGAACATATAGATATGATTCTTGTCCAAATTGCTGCACTAGTATTTATGCCGATTCGAGTCAATGTGGTCATTGCAACACAAAACTGGAGCTAACTAAATGTCCGGAATGCACTAGTAATATATTTATTAACGGAGATAAGGACTGTCCGGCGTGTGGTTCTGCGTTGTACGTATGTCCTCGATGTAAAAAATATATAACTCAAGATCCTGAAGATGGCGGAACGTGTCCCAATTGTCTTAAGAGTCTCAACCCAGACAGTTGTCCAAAGTGTGACGAGGATATGTATGAGGATGAGGAAAAATGTTCCAAGTGCGGCACGGAGGTGAAGAGAACACCATGCCCTTCTTGTGGTGATTCGGTCATTATAGATGGTGACAAGGAATGTCCGGAATGTAATGCAGATCTGTATCTGTGCAAGCGGAGCGACCATTATTTGGAGGAAGACTTGACATATGAGACAAAATGTCCAACTTGTTCTAAAGCATTAGTTGAAGTAAGTTGTCCGGTTTGTGACGGTTTAATTTGGGCAGATGCGACTGACTGTCCTCATTGTGAAGCGGGGTTGCTAAAAGCTCCTTGTCCAAACGAAGATTGTGGCAAGCTTATTATTATTGATAAGGATACAAACAGCTGTCCTTGGTGTGAGAGCGATATCGAATATACACTGTGCCCGCACTGTAAGGTGGGACATTATAAGGAGGATTAAAATGGATAGACTAAAAATTTTCTGGCTCTGGTGTTTGGCAACTGTTTACAGCTTAAGATATACCTCTTTTTCAGTGATCTTGGTTAGCGTTTGGGTTTTGTTAAAGAGTGTATTTTTGGGGATTATATTAGATGTAGCGGCAGATATTATTGTGTATGTTTATGAAAATGGCGAAAGATTGGTTGCCGGAACGACGGAGGCTGTTAGCGCAGTTGATTCAACCGCAGTGAGTGATTCATTAGTAGTTTCATCCTCGCCGATCTATCAGCAATTATTTGCGCAGACGCCTCTTGTTGTGGCAATTGATTGGCCCTACTTGATACTGGCGTTTGCGGCTGGGAGAATGGCAACTAAATTGAATAATGGTGTCACACTTTTGGTGAGTTTTCTTGTCTTAGCTATCTCTCTTTCCCCTCAATTTGATCAAGCTTCATCACTATCGGAGTTTATACCATACTCCTTGCTTACTTTGGGTGCCTATGGATTGGGGGCGGTATTTGCTAAGAAAAAAGAATTGCCAATCAATGCTGAGTCTCGGATTGCCAATAAAAAAGGACTGTTTACTTTTGAAATTCAATGTAAGTCAGAAGAGGATGCACAGAATGAAAAAGTAAATTTAGAAACAATTTTTTATCACATCAGTTACGCAAGTGTTAAAGACTTAGCGATAGAAGAAAGAGGGATAGGTCGTGAACGGCGTTGTATGCTTCGGGGCAATGTCATTGGCAATTTGTTTCATTTGCTTAAAGTAAAAAAACTATTTTCCACCAGATATGGAGAAATCTCTTATACCTCACCTGTGATGAGCGTAGGAGGAAGTTATAATAAATAAAAAAGAAGAGCTGTTTTTTAAAAACAGCTCTTTATTTATTGAAAATTAAATGAGTTCACAACTCTGACATTCCAACTTTCCTGCTGGAAGCCAAAGTATAGTTCCAATTTGCCTGTCCAGACGCCGGTGGTGAAGCCGTAGTGCGGACCGACTACGAAGTCTGAATTGACGAACTCAATTTGTGCGCCGATGAGACTGCCATTAGGAGCATAATCGACGTAATAATATCCATAGAAATCGTGTTCGTTGCCGAATTTGTACAATTCAGACTCAGTGAAAACTTTCCACTCACCCATGGATTTTTCCGCCCACAAAGCAAGGATGAAACCGTCTTTGGCGAACCAATTGGTTACCAAGCCGATCTGTGGTGAAACCCACCAACCATCTTCTGTGGTGAAAACGGGGCCGGTGTAGGCGAAATACTGAGATAAATTGTCGTTTGGGACGGCAAATATAGTCACCGATCCTCTTAGCCCCAGATTGCCAATCATATTGGATTTTTCACCTCCAAATGAGGTTAATAGCTGTGCTGGTGTATTCTGCATCTGTCCGAAAAGAGGAGCAGATACAGCCAGAGCAAGAGCTAGTGCGAGAGTAAATAATAGTTTTTTCAAAGAACCTCCTGATTTTTTAATTCAAGCATTTTACTTGATGAATCAAATTATCATATCTCGGGAAAAATGTCAATGGCAAAATAAAACCCCGTCCATTGTGAACGGGGCTGAGTAGACGTTTTTTGGAGGCTTTAAAAAGCGTCAAGAGTCCGAGATATGGCAAGTTGTTTTAATTTTTCGGGAGAATAATTATCCGACTTTGTACGTAGCTCATAAGCCACCTCATTTTTTAGTAGAATAATCAAGAGGTCTGTTGAGTCACCGCGTTGCATGACATACCCTCTTTCGCCCATCAGCTGGACCAGTGATTCAAAACTGTCAATTTCGTCTCGCATGGCAAACACAAACATCTTTTCTAGTCGCTGGCTGATGTTTGTCAAATAGCTCTGTGCTGTGGTGAGACGAATTTCACTTAATTTTTCTCTTATATTCTTCCCTGTCCACTGCTCCGGGGTGAGGGAAATTTGTATAGCCAGAATGTGGTGAAGCTTATCAGCGACTTCGTTTTTATTTTTCTGACTTGATACCTTTGGGCGACCGAGAGCAATGAAATATAATTTTCCGTCGCAATTAATTAGGTGACGTCTTTTATAGGAATAGTAAGAAACATAACCCTCATATGGATCGAACTGTTTATCGATGGTCACCTGGGCTGGGGTTGGATGCTGGTTAGGTAGTACGGGTAGTCTACTTATCCACAGGAGACTATTGACTAAAGTCGCTACTTGAAATACTATGTGTATATATTACACTAAGTATGAGTAAACCTTATCAAAAATTCAAATTTGTCGCCGCCGCCACGGATGTGGTTATTTTCAGCCTGCGAGGCGAGGCGCTCAACGTTCTGTTGATAAAGATGAAAAAGAAGCCTTATCAAGGAAAATGGGCTTTGCCGGGCGGCATGGTTAAAATCAGCGAATCAGTCGAGAAAGCCGCGCGTCGCCACCTTCAGGCCAAGACCGGCGTGTCTGATATTTTCTTGGAACAGCTATATGCTTTTGGCGGGGAAAAAAGAGATCCCTACGGTCGAGTATTGTCCGTCGCCTACTACGCATTATTACCGTATGATAAAAGTTTGATGTTAAAGACTACCGCCGAATACGCGGACGTGCGTTGGTGGCCGGTGGCCAAGCTACCTGCGCTGGCTTACGATCATGCGGAAATATTAAAGACGGGTGTAAAGAGACTGCGCTCCAAGCTCGGCTATACCAACATAGTTTACAGTTTGTTACCCCGGCAGTTTACTTTGTCGGAATTACAGAAAGTATACGAGATAATTTTGGATCAGGAGATCGACAAGCGAAATTTTCGCAAAAAAGTCGGGTCGTTAGGATTGGTGAAGACCACCGGCAAGAAGAGAAGGGGTGAGGCCAATCGGCCGGCGGCATTATTTGAATTTACCAGTCGATCTCTGGCAGTGGTTAATATTTTGTAAAAAAACAGAAAATTTTTTACATATTAGTAAGTGTATATTTAACACTAAGAAAGAGTTCAACGTCAGCTCGGCCAGACTCCGGGTTGACGTAGAATCCTTTCTCTAAGAGATAGGCGTTCCAGATCTTTGAAAACTACATACATAAAAGGAGATAAACATGAAAGATTTGTTTGAAATAGCCGGCGGTAGTGTCATCGGACGTCACCATCGGCAATCTGGTCGTAACAATCAAGACGCCTTCTGCATCTTGCCTGGCAATGACAGTATCATCGCCGTTGTGACAGACGGTTGTGGCAGTAGTCCCGGCAGTGAAGTTGGCGCCAAGTTGGGTGCTCAGCTGATAGCCAACAGCCTGAAAAGAAATTTGTCTCTGAATATCAGCTCCACGCGGTACTGGGATACCGTGCGCTTGGATGTTTTACGTGAGTTGTATTGGCTGACACGACCCAACCCTAGCGGCGCCAATAGATTCATCGAGGACTACGGTCTATTCACCGCTATCGCGGCGGTAATCCACGAAGATAGACTGGTCATAGCGGCAATCGGTGACGGTTTAATTGTCTGCAATGACAATTATATCGCCCTCGGACCATTTTCTGACAATCAGCCACCCTACATCGCTTATGGTCTATTTCAACCCATGGATCAGCGGTTTATGTGGCAGATGAAGGTGCAGGAAAAAACGGCGGCCATTTCTCATCTGTTGATAGCCACTGACGGTATTGGTGATTATGTAGCGGCGGCCAATAAAATCGTGCCCGGTCAGGACAGAGAAGTCGGTCCGTTGCTGAATTTCTGGACGGAAGATCGGTATTTCAAGAATCCGGACAGTGTTCGTCGTCAGCTTACGTTGGTTAACCGCGACGTTAGTCGGCCACTCTGGCAGGAGAGCCGGATGGAAGTGCAAAATGGCCACCTAACTGATGACACCACCCTGGTTGTCATACGAAAGGTCGGTCCGGAAAGGAGGGGAATAACATGAAAATCTATTTAGCCGGCAATCCGATAAATATCACTCCCGCGCAAGCCATTGGCAAGGGCGGAGAAGCCGATATTTATCGACTAAACGATAAACTGGCACTTAAAATTTTTAAGTCTCCCCATCATCCCGATTTGCGCGGACTGCCGCTGGAGCAACAAGGGGCCCGGCACAGGCTAGAGGAACATCAAACAAAACTGTCAGATTTTCCTGCTGGATTGCCGGCCAATATAGTGGCACCGGTGGCACTGGCGTCAGATAGCAAGGGATTTATAGTTGGTTACAGTATGCCACTCATTGCCGACTCGGAAGTAATGTTGCGCTTCAGCGACAAGAAGTTCCGGCCGGGGAGAGTGGACAATAACGCGCTACTGACAATATTCAGCTCGCTTCTCCAAGCTGTTTCGGCTTTGCACGATAGGAAAGTAGTGGTTGGTGATTTTAACGATTTGAATGTTCTGGTGAAAGATGAGCAAGCCTATCTGATAGATACCGACAGCTATCAGTTTGGACGCTATCTTTGTCGGATGTTTACTGTCAAATTCCTTGACCCTTTGCTGACCGACGCGCGTCGCCAATCGCTCGAGCTATACAAACCGTTTACAAGCTCCTCGGATTGGTATGCCTTTACAGTCATGCTGATGAATAGTCTGCTGTATGTAGATCCTTATGGGGGTATCTACCGACCGGCTGACAAGAAACAGCGAATAATCCATCAGCTACGTCCGCTCAAGCGGATTACCGTCTTTCATCCGGAAGTAAAGTATCCTAAGCCGGCGGTTCACTACAGTGTTCTCTCTGATGATTTGCTGGATTATTTTTATCAGACATTTGTCCAGGACAAAAGAAACCCCTTTCCGGAAAAACTACTGCAATTAACCCGTTTTACTACCTGTCAGCAGTGTGGTCAGGAACACGCACGATCCATCTGTCCGACTTGTAGTACGGCGGCGCCGGCGGCTATCCGGGAGGTAACGGTAATTCGCGGTACCGTGAAGGCAACTCGTCTTTATCAGACGAAAGGACAGATTGTCCAGGCTACTACTGACAATGAGCGACTAATCTGGCTGGTCCGAGAAAACGGTCAACTGGTTAGAGAAGAGGGTTGGAAAATACCTTTTCCGGAAACTTTCGCCAATGCCAGATTTCGGATCTGGGGCGAGACTACCTGGGTGGGTCTAAACGGAGTTATCCATGAATACCACCGGGAACGTCTAGAAAACAAGTACGCCGTGGATCACTATCGCCACATCCCGATGTTTGACAGCAGTGCAGGCCGGCTGTTTTGGCTCAACAATGGACAATTGTTACGCCGGGGAAAATTTGGCCAAGAATTCATGGGACAGGCCTTATCCAATCAGACTCTGCTTTGGAGCGGGGCACACCAGGGATTGGGATTTTATCAGGCCGGTGAAATCCGACGTACCTTTTTGTTTGATTATCAGCGGAAAGGATTGAAGGATGTAAAAAATATGGTCGCTATAACGGGTCAGTTACTCGACGCCACCACTGTTTTTGTCGCTGACAACGCCTGGTTTTTTACCAGTAGCCGCGTTCAAGGCAAAACCGTTAACCGGTGCGAAGTAATAGGGCCGGCCGGAAGCGTTATCGCTATCGGTAGCGCCGAAGCCGACGATGGTAGTTGGCTTGGTACTATTCGCGGCAAATGTCCGGTCGGCGATAAAATACTTTCGACTAGCGATGAAGGAATATTCAAGATTGGTATAAGCGGCCACAACCTGGCGATCGTGCAGGAGTATCCTGACACCGAGCCCTTTGTCAGCTCTCAGTCTTATCTACATCCTGGTCGAGAGGGGCTCTACGTGGTATCGCGTCGAGAAATAAATCTGTTACGTTTAACATAGAAAAACACAGTTTCGAACTTCACAAAAAACTCTTAGAAAGGAGTATTAGTCATGAAAAGATCAGTCCACGAATTACCCATTCCTCAGCACTTTGATGCGTCCAAAGCCGATAGTGTCTGGAGAGTTCCGTACGAACAGCGGGCGCGTGATGCCAGAGAATGGGCCGACAAACACAAGATCAAGAAAGCCGCCGTTGATAAGACGCGTCTCTGCTTGATGGTAATAGACGCGCAGAATACTTTCTGCCTCCCGGATTTTGAACTTTTTGTAGGGGGGCGCAGTGGCAAGGGCGCCATCGAAGATAATGTCCGATTGGCGGAATTCATCTATCGCTATCTAGGCGTTATTACAGAGATAGATCCGACAATGGACACTCATACCGCCATGCAAATCTTTCATCCGGTGTTTTGGATCAATGATCAGGGCGAACATCCGATCGGGAATCAAACCATCATTACGCTGACGGATGTTGAGAAGGGCATATGGAAAGTAAACCCCGCCATCGCCAACAGTATTACCGGTAGTTACAGCTTTCTGCAGAAATATGCGCGCCACTACGTGGCCAAGCTGACGGCAGACGGAAAATATCCGTTGATGATCTGGACCTACCACGCCATGCTGGGTGGTATTGGTCACGCTCTGACGGCGGTTATCGAAGAAGCTGTTTTCTTTCACAATTTAGCACGCACCAGCCAAACCGGTTTCGAAATCAAAGGCGGTAATCCACTGACAGAAAATTATTCTGTCTTGAAGCCGGAAATAACGGAAGATCATACCGGACGTCCGATCGCACAGAGTAATTCTCGTTTTATTGAGAAGCTGATGAAATATGACGCTGTTATCATTGCCGGCCAAGCCAAAAGTCATTGCGTGGCTTGGACGATTGATGACTTACTCAATGAAATACAAGCTCACGATCCGGAACTGGCCAAAAAGGTTTACTTGTTGGAAGATTGTACTTCCGCCGTGGTCGTGCCGGGTATTATAGATTTCACCGACCAAGCCGACGATGCGTTTCGTCGTTTTGCGGCGGCGGGCATGCATGTCGTCAAGACGACTCAACCTTTGGAAGATTGGCCCGATCTCAATCTATAAGACACTAGCACGGAAAAATATTTTTCAATCACAAAAAACGGCTTCGACACTATCGTCGGAGCCAGGAGGTCACAAAATGAACAAGCAAAGCAAAGTAAGTCAGTTGGTGAACAACGCCAAAGCAGACGGTAATCTGTCCGCCCAATCTGAGCAGATACTAAATGTCCTGGATATCGGCGCCGAAATACAGGCGGCGCTGGGCGTGGCCGTCGACGATGTTGAAGCCAGCGAGGTAATACTGGTAAGCATGATGCCGGATGATTCCGGGTCTATCCGTTTCGCCGGCAATGCCGCCGCGGTCAGGAACGGTCACAATCTGGTACTCAATTCCCTGCGCGCCTCTAAACAGAAAGACAATATACTAGCGCATAATCGCTATCTAAACGGGAAGATCCTTTACCCGTACACGATGGTGGAACAAGCGGAAATAATGGATACTCAGAACTACAATCCTGACCAGGGCACCCCACTCTATGACCAGACGATAGTACTACTGGGTACTGTTCTGGCCAAGGCGCAGGAATTCTCCGACAATGGCGTCCCGGCCCGCACCATCACGCTTATCATCAGCGACGGCAGTGATCAGCACTCGCGTAAGTACAGCGCCAAGGATGTGGCGGTGGTGGTGAAGGACATGTTAAAAACAGAGATGCATATCGTGGCAGCGATGGGCATTGATGATGGTAGTACGGATTTCCAACGGGTATTCTCGGACATGGGCATACCTGATGAATGGATCCTGACACCGAAGAATACAGAGAAAGAGATTCGCCAGGCCTTCCTGCTTTTCTCTCAATCGGCAGTTCGCGCCAGTCAATCAGCCGCCAATTTCAGCCAGGCCGCCATGGGTGGTTTCGGCAACTAAACGCACTTTTTTCATTCAAGTTAACCCCGGTCGTGTTAAACATGACTGGGGTTGACATAAATTCTATTTAATGTTAATTTTTACGGAATTTGACAAGGCTTTTTAACAGCTATAAGCACTGCTTTTCAGGAGCAGAGTTTCTAATTGCTAAAGAGTGTAGTTCATTGATTAAACAGAAAGGAGCTGAAAGCCAATGATAGGAAGACAGGACGCACTGGTGGTGATAGATGCTACTCTCACTTTCATGCCGGGTGGCGGATTAGCTGTACAAGGTGGCGACAAAGTGATTGCACCTATCAAGAGAATCCTACCGCTTTTCCCGGAGGATAAGAGAGTATTCACGCTAGATGTACATGAGGTTGGTCATATATCTTTTGCCAGTTCATACGTCGACTTACCGAATTTTTACGTGCTTACCTACGAGGAAGTGGCGCAGTGGACGAAAGAAGATAGCAAAATAGGACCAAAGGCTAAATTTACCGTCGATGATCTCAAACTTTACTTACGTAGAATTCATCATCAAACCTTATGGCCGGATCATGGCCTAGGTAAAGAAGCCGGAAAACATCAGGCCTTTGCTGAATACGATGGCGTTGTAGTAAGGAAAGGATTGGAGCCGACGCGTGATTCTTATAGCGCCGTGAGAGACAATGCCGGACGTGAGCTAGTCCTCTTACCTATTATTAAGCAGATGCGCCCGAAAAAAATATTTGTCTGTGGGCTGGTATATCGCTATTGTGTTGGTTGGACGGCTTTGGATTTAGCAGACCTTGGCTATCAGGTGACTGTGGTAAAAGATGCCACGCAGGATTTGGGAGACGAGGCGGGTCATGAGGAAATGAATATGTTTTTCAAAACGGCTGGCGTGAGACTCACGACTACCCGAGAACTGATCGGTTAGTATTTCGGGATAAGGCGATGTTAAACATCACTTATCCCGCTTAAAAAGTTTTGTCTGAACTATTTCGGACCAAGCTTCTTAAGAAGTATGTACATTAATATTATTAATAAACACAATTTAGGAAGTGAGGTTTTTACTATGGCAAAGAATAAGGCCGATAAACTGGGATCCATTAAAAAAGTCAAAGGAGGCGTGGTTGTAGAATATAATGGGCGGAAAAGAATTTTTACGCGCAAGCCGATCTTCTTTCCGGAAGAATACGAAAAAGCCACTAGGCAACATCTGGAGGGCAAGGATACGATAGTCTTAGGAATGAATGGGTATAGCCATCTATCGGCTGATCAGTGCGCTGTCTGGGGTGTAAAAGTTGGAGCTTACGAAGAAGCTTGTAAATCGCTGTTGGCGAACTGCATCAGGGTACTTCAGACCGAATTCCCCGGAATAGACGTACGGATAGCGCATGGCGCTTCGAATATGGGTGTGGACGCGGTTGCAATAGAAGTGGCTCGTCGTCTGAACATTCCTCACTTAGGACACAGCTGCCCTCATTTTATGATGTACGTCGAAGACGATGATGTCCCGGTATATGTGGCCGCCAGTATGGTTGGCTATGCCGATAGTTTTATGGACTCTTTGGATATTCTCATTGGCGCTAATGGTCGTTTGCATTCTTTCATGCATGATATAGACGCTGTTTTTAAGAAATTGAAGCATTTCGTGCCGGTTAACGTGTTAAGAACTATATCAACCAATGGGGGACCGCCCGCACTAGGCGCGAAAGGTGAAATAGAAGATGCCGTGGCTGTTTTTGAACAAAGAGTACATTTGGTGGCGACGCGTCTAGGGATGATTGACGGCGCTGATCAGTGGAAAGTTCTGTCAAGTTATTTGACAGGTACAATTACCAGCATTGCGCGACAAATTCTTTCTCCACACTGTGCCTTCTCCACCTCTCTCTATACAGAAATTCATGACAAGACAGGAGTGGCAAAATGATAGTAGATAAAATCCTAAAAACGGTGGACGAGCCGATAATTAAGTCTTTTCTACAGACTGATATGTACAAATTTACAATGGGGCAGTTCATCCATAAATGGTACAGAGATGTCGAGACAAATTCCAGCTTTATCAACCGGACGACGGCGGTGAAGCTGGGGCGCTTGATAGATATTGGCCGATTGAAAGAAGAGCTCGACCACGTCAAAACAGTACTGCCGACAGCGGCCGAGGTGGCATATATCGGTAACATAGTAAGGGGTGAGAATCTGTCAGATACCACGGGATACCTGGAATTTCTGAAAAATTTCCAGTGGTCAGATTATAATTTGGAGATATCGCCGGACGGACAGCTAGAGCTGGAATTCTCACAGGCTTGGAAGCAATCAACGTACTGGGAAATACCGGCCTTGCAGATAGTGAACGCGTTGGCTTGCCAGGCGTGGCTGAAGGAGATGACGATTTCCCAAAAAGAATCTCTAATCAAGAACGGTATAGCGCGGCTGAAAGCAAAAATAAGCGATCTTCGTAGTCTAAATCAGTGGTCCGAAGAGCAGAATTATCCATACTTATTGCCGTTTGTGGATTTTGGCACGCGCCGTGCTTTTCATCCCGAGTGGCAGAGATATGTTACCAATACTGTGGCCAGAGCGCTACCGGAAAACTTCCAGGGTACGTCCAATGTCTTTATTGCCAAAGAAGATTCCCTGATACCGCGCGGTACGTCGGCACATGAGCCGCAGATGGTTATTGCCGGTTTGAAATTGGCGGCGGGTGGAGATCTGTCTCAAGCCCAGCGTGAATTTATGGATCGTTGGCTGGCGATGTACGGATTTGATCGCATGGTGCCACCGACAGACACATACGGAAGTGATTATTTTTTTCATAATATGAAAGACAATGATTTCCAGCAATGGCTGGGATTTCGACAGGATTCGGGTGACCCGGCGCAATATAGTGAAAAAGTGATCGCTCACTACAAGCGACGGAAGATTGATAGCAATCGTAAGACGCTTTTCTATAGCGACGGTCTAAAACTTCCCCTCATGATCAGTTTGTATAAGAAGTACGCCCGACTAATAAATATTGGTAATGGCTGGGGTACCAATCTTACTTTCGATTTTCTGGGGCTAAATCCGCTCTCGATCGTAATCAAGCCGACAGAGGCGAATGGTTGCAAGCTGGTCAAGCTGAGTGATAATATTGCCAAGGCCACCGGCGATCCCGACGAAATAGCCAGGTATAAAAAACTTGTGCATTATGAGAACAAGTTTGAAGAGGCCTGTGTTTATTAATTCTCCAGGGAAAGGAACTCCTTTCCCTGCTTATCAGAGTCATTTATATTATAGATGATTGTCATAAGCAAAAGCACGTTCATTTCACAAAAAAAGAAAGGATGAGAATTATGGAACATTTATTCAAAAACGATTTTATAAAAGTCGTCCGTGATGAAAAAAGCGGCGATACCGTGGTTTGCGATACAGACGCCGTGGCGGTGTTGGTATATCTGAAAGACTTGGATTGCCTTGTCTTTATAGAGCAGAAAAGGCCGGCCAAGAAATACGGACAGCACCAGCACGATCCAGATTCAATGGAAATAGTCGCCGGCCGCTTTGACGGCAACTATACTATTCAGCAGCTGGCGGTTAAGGAGGTTGAGGAAGAAATTGGTCTCAAACTATCCGAAGCTGAAGTTGTGATCGTTAATGATGGTTCTCCGATATCTCTATCGCCAGGGATAGTTTCAGGAGCCGCTTATCTGGCCTATGTGGAAGTAGATAGTCGTCGATTGTCCGCTCGCGACCATTATCAGACAGAAGGCGGTGAAGATATTCGGCGACACGTAATCTCCTGCCGTGAGGTGGTGAATATGACGTTCAACGATGCCAAAACAATGGCTTTGGTGAGCTGGTTCTTGAGTCGTAAACGATTATCCTTGCTGTTGACTACCGGCACCGAAGCCAAAGTTCGGGAGACTTTAGCCGAGGTGGGCGAGATATTAGAGAAGCGTCCTGAATTGGCGCAACTGAAAAAAGAGTTTAGCTCTTTTGTCACGGCGGCGAAGACATTCTGGAAAACGCTGCAAAAAGAGCGTAATTCCTAAAAGTTTGGGAAAAGAGAAAATCTCTTTTCCCGCTTATCAGAGAGATGTAAACTTACATCTTTGTGATGAGTAATTTAAAAACTAAATAAATAGGAAATACCATGAACGATGACAGATTAATTTATTACCCCATTCTACCGCCGGAAGAAGACACCGGTGCCGAGCGAAGCGCGGACGTCAGAGCCTGGGTCCGTGATTACCTTCTTCCCAGCGGCGTGGTGACTGAAAATCCGGACAAGGCCAATGCCTTTCTAGTAGCAACGGGAGATGGTGGGTTTATGCACGCTTGTCGGCAATACTACCAGTCGAAAAAAGTTTTCTTCGGGATAAACCGGGGTCGCCTCGGCTTCCTGCTGAACCCGATCAGTGATATCAGTCAAATCCCGACACATTTGTCGGAGCTAAATCAGATAGCCGTCAATCTTATCAAGGTCACTTTTACTGATCAACAAGGTAGAGAGATCGAGCACCTTGCCTTCAATGATATTTTCTGTGGCAGTGATATAGCTGACTACAATACATTCACGATCCGCGGGTCTCTAAGCCACTTTCCCAATCGCCGCGTTAACGGTAATGGAATTATCATCGCCACGGCGCAAGGCACTACTGCGTACGCGCTTAAGTCTAAGGGTAGTGCCATAGTTTTGCCTCTTGATTCCAATAGCTGGGCGGTGGCTGGCGTCGCCACTGGAGCCTATCCCTGTGATATTGTTTCACCCCAGACAATAGTGATTGATATTGATTCACGGACGGCGGTCAACGGCTACGCTGACGGTCGTCTGCAGACTGTTGCGAACGTCAGACGAGTTAAAGTCGAGCCAACTGATAAAACAGTGACTCTAGGATTTTTAAAAACCATCGATTTTGCCGCTTTGCGCACCAGTCTGGTGCAAAAGGAAGAACGCGGCGAAAACGGAATATCATAAGGAGTGATCATGAAAATAGGTATTTTGCAGCTCAATTTAGTCATCGGCGACTGGGACAACAACGCGCAGAAGATACTTAACGGCTATCGACAAGCTTGTCAGCAAGGGGCGGAATTGGTGGTGACATCGGAGTTGGCTATCAGCGGTTATCCGCCCCGCGACCAATTGGAAAGAGAGTCTTTTCTGGAAGCGGAAGAAGCGCAACTGCAGACAGTGATGGACAGCATCGGCGACATCCCTTTGATAATAG
>JANLIN010000013.1 GCA_024654345.1 Candidatus Komeilibacteria bacterium | reverse complement strand
TTCTCCCGCAACCAATTCAATACTTTCTCATTGTTTAAGCTGTTCTCCAAATACTTGCGGTAGCCCTCGCTCTTCAGATTTTCCTGTGCTTGGGGATTGTTTTGATACTGCAAAGCCAGCTCTGTCATTTTTTCCTCTACTTCCTTTTCCGTCACGCGCAAATTTTCTTTTTCTGAAACTTCTCTCAATATCAAGGCGGTTTTAACTCTCCTCTCCGCGCCCTCGCGAAATTCAGACTGCAACTGTTTTTCATCTTTTTTGATACTGTTCAGGTAGTCCTGCCACTTCATCCCTTGCGCCTCCATTGATTCCTGCATCTCATGCACCATCTTGTGCGATTCCGCTTCCACCAATACTTCCGGTACGTCACCAAACTCAGTATTTTCCAAAATCTTTTCCAGCATCTTTATCTCCGTTCTCTGCCGGGCTTTATATTTCTTTTCTTGGGTAATATTTTCCGTCAATTTATTTTTCAAATCATCGGCGCCAGCGAAGCCACCTAGCTGTTTGGCCAGCTCGTCGTCTATTTCCGGCATCTCTCTTTTGTACAGATTGACCATCTTCACTGTAAATTCCGCCTCCTTACCGGCGACGTCTTTGTCATAGTAACCATCAGGAAATTGCAGTTTAAAGGTTTTTTCCTCGCCGACGGACAAGCCTAAAAGATGGTCCTCAAAACCGGGAATCATCTGTTCCTTACCCAGGATAAGAGGATATTTTTCCGCTTTACCCTTCGGTAGAGGCTGACCATCAATCATGATGTCAAAATTGATCTCCGCCTTGTCCCCCTTTTCGGCCGGCGTAAGCTTGGCCGTTTCCTTGACTCTCATCTCTCGGATCTCATCCAGGACCTTCTCCATCTCTTTGTCTTCAATTTTTACCTCTTCTTCCTTTATTTTAAAATCCGTATAATCACCCAGTTTTACACTCGGTACCAGACCGACGGTAGCTGTGAATTCCAAATCATTACCGGGCGCAAATTTATCAATGCTGATCTGGGGCTGACCAATGGTATCCAGATTATTATCTTTGACCGCCTGCCAATAGTAGTGGGTTATTATCTCGTCCAAAGCGTTCTCATAAATTTTCATCTCGCCGGCCTCTTTTTTCACCATATCATAAGGCGCCTTCCCCGGACGAAAACCGGGAATATTTATACTCTGCGACAAACGGTCGGCGGCGCGTTTGAGGAAGCGCTCCATTTCCGCTACCACCACTATGACCTTAAGTTCTGACTGTCCTTTTTCCAAATTTTTATGTTGTACCTGCATGATCTACATATATTAATAGTGAAAGTTTCAACTCGCCCAGTTTAGCATCGGGTGGAGATTTTATCAAGTTCTGCATAAAAAAGAGAGTAGCCGCTCTGACTACTCTCAAATTATTATGCTTCTGCTTCTACCCTGACAACTGCCATTGCCCCTAATCCCGCCTCAATGCGGTTTTTATCAACACTGGAATCAATCAGAATTGTTCCGGAAGTGCAATTCGCCCAGACGACTCTTCGTGATTGCGTATTCAGTATCTGCGTAGATCCTAAATTGGGAAACATGGAATAGTCGCTGAGACAGTGTAGTAGTAGATATTCATTCAACGACGGCCCATCAAATTCCAACGTTTGGAAAAGTTCTTTATTGTCGTCCGCAGAACACCCAATGGTGGCACTGACTGGCTGATGATTATACATCAGAAGATATGGCCCACGGATCAGTTCGCTAGCATGCTGGGCAAGTTCATCCACATACATACTTACAGTGGCGTACTTTCTAAGCCGTTTATAGATATCTCCCTCTATAGCCAAGGTCTCTTGGATAACTGTCGGCGGAAACACAGCCGCGGAATAACAGCCTGCTAATAACGCATTCCTGACTTTCATCCTGTTTTCAGAAGACAGTCTTATCTCCTGAGGAAGAATATTCGGTAAACCGCTGCTTTCATAAAAGCCAGCGGACATTTCCAAGATCACGTTCATATTTACATATTTATCGTGCACAATGATAATCGGAGAGTTGTTGCAATAATCCATATCATTTAGAACCTTTTCCGAATCCATAGAGTTTATGACTGACAAACTTCTCTTCATCAACCAGCCCTCTCTGGATCTCGTATTATAGTGCCCAAAAAAAATATTCTGAGACCCTGCTATATACCCCTCCACAAAATAATCATCTCGCACGCGATTAGATGGATATCGCATATTGCTTATGAAGCTGGTAATAACCAACTCAATTACCTCTTGTTTGCCTCCCTGCGTTATAATAGTAAATTCCGCAGAGCACTGCTCAGCTATGGAACAAAATATTTTCAACAGGGGTGGACCCTTGAGAATAGACTTTTGACTGATGTCATCGACTCTTTGAGATAACATACGTTACTCCTATGTTGGTGTATAAAAACACTCGCGGGCATACGACCGGAGCGATTGTGATTTTTAAAGTTCGTGAGAAAACACATTATCACCTTGCCCAAACCTTGTCAAAGAAAATAAAAAAGGGTGGTTATTTTTTTAACCACCCACTCTATATTTATG
>JANLIN010000124.1 GCA_024654345.1 Candidatus Komeilibacteria bacterium | reverse complement strand
GCCAATGTTTATTATGGCGCCGATGAAAGGGGTTGGCTTTACTTTGTTAGTTCCGACGATACCAAACACAGTCAGATGATAATTGATAAGCCGGAAATTGCTTTTTCAATAGTCTGGTATAACACACAAAATCACAAAGATAGAAAGGCTGTTCAAGGAAAGGGAATATGCCGGCCCGCCGCCAATGATGAAGAAATAGCGACGGGAGTTAAGTTACACAACCAGAATATCCCGGAATACAGAGATAAGATAACAGTTGATTTCATCCATAATAATGAATACGGCTCACGTGTCTGGGTCATCGAACCAACCTATATTAAATACTGGGACGACGAAGCAACCGGCGAGGAAAGTCAGGAGTTTAATTTCGACCGGAAGGTATAGATAGGAATCTAATTCCCCTCAATGTTCGGAAGATGATTATCTAAACCGCGGATTTGACATTTCTACGTCTCTGTTATAATATCCCTTATCAATCAATCTACATTAACAATCAAAAAGGAGTCAGAAATGACAGCGAAAAAAAATGACCTAGCCTCCATTTTCGATTTTTACACTAAAAAAGGCAGTGATGCCGATTTTAATATTTCTGGGATGTCATTCTTCTTCTCCGCTCAAATAGGCAATAAAATAGTAAGAATATATGGAAAAGTAGCAGGAATTCAAACTGATGAAAGTGGCGTTATTAAAATTTTCGTTTCGATGCCAGTGCTTGGGGAATACAGTCTTCAGCATATTGAGATCAGAGAGCGAAAAGACTCAGACACGGTAATATGTACCGTTCACGCAGTCTGTCAGAATAAAACATTCATAGGCTATTTAGAAATCTATTATTGAAAGCAGAGGTAAAGTTTGGACTTCCTACTACAATGGTTGGCGGGTATATATTACCTGTTCAACAAGGTCTTTCTCTCACTATCAGAAAGATCAAAGCTGAAAGAGGAGGCAAGTCGGGCGCGACAATGGCGGATCAGTGCCTGGGTCGTATATCTGCTTGGCCTCCCTCCCTGGGTTATTATATTTATCAATGAGCACAACTGGATCGCCGCTATGGTAGAAGCTAGTGGTGCGCCCGGTATGACGCTAGGGCTGATATTGGCCTACCGCGGAGTGGCCGCGACGCCGCCCAAATGGCTAAATAGGTTAGCCTTGATGCTGATCCCGATCGGATTCGGTATCAGCCTCTACGACTTTGGCGGTCTGACGACGATAACTCAGTGGTTGGAAATACTTCTGGTCTTGGGCTTCCTCATCGGCACCTATTTACTGGCACACGAGCGGCTCAGTGGCTATGTTTGGTACCTTCTCATGCACGTCAGCTGTGCCTGGTTGATGCTGATTCAAGGTTATGACTGGTTGTTCGCACAACAGTTGATATCCTTAATATTCATAACCGATGCCTATGTAATAGGTAGAAGATTAAAGATTAAAATACCTAATTAAACCGGTCATTTTATAACGACTGGTTTTTTAATTTTGGACCTTCAGCAAATTAGAAATAATAATAGCCAAACTCATTTGACTGTTGATAACTTTTGTATTAAACTGATGGTGATATCTTCCTTCCACACCCGGGAGCCGGGTTTAGGAAGGTATCCCCTTTTTATACTCTCTCTTTATTAACCTCTTGTAGATTGATAAGGAGAGAGGTGAAAGTAACCCAGCCCCTCACGAGGGGCTGGGTTGTTTAGTGGTCCAAAAAACATCAAAAGAATCTCAGCTTAACGACATAGGACAGCACCGATAGACCGACGACACCCAAGCCATAACCCATAAAATCGGTCGGTGGTTTAGAAGTTTCGTCTACTTTGATTTCTGTAACTGATCTGCTACCTTCGTCTAGCACATTAATAGTTGTTTCCCCCGCAGAGCTTTCGGGCGACTTTGATTGAACAACAGTGATGTCGGCCGCATACCTCGGTAACAGTCGCAACCCACTACTGGTACGGTTAAGGATGCCGGCGACTTCGATTGTTGCTCCTTTATCAACGTCCGGCTTTTCTATATCGGCGGCGAAATACACCCTTAGCTGTCCGCTCCCATCATCCAAATACCAAGAGCTTCCTTGTTTCTTCATCAGCTCCCCTTCTACTTGAATGAGGGCGCCAACAAAATCTTCCGTCAGTTCACCGGTGGCGAAAATTTCCGCCGGCGGCAATGAGATCTTGCCATAACTAATAATATCTTCCGCCGTATTAATTTTCAATCTTTTTTCCTGATTGGCGACTGATACTGTGCCGACGATTTCTACCAACTCACCCAACTTTAGAGGAGGGAAGTCTTTCTTGGCGGAAAATAATTGAAATCCAGCAGTAGTGTTAACCTCATTGTCATCGGAAACCTCTAGTACATACATATACGTTTTTGAAAACTGCCCCGGCAGAGAGCTCACCGCCCCACGAATTTTAACTTTCTTACCCACGACTATATTCTTTATTCCCACAGCAAACTCACTGGTCACTGCCTTAACCTCTTCTTGAACCACAGTCTCATCTTCAGTCTCCGAATCATTGATTATTATATCATCAGTAGCACTATCCTCGGTATCTGGTTCCTCATCTACAATAACGGTCGAAAAATCATTGACTAGGCCAGGGGTCAAGATCTCCGTCCAGTGCCATTCCGTGTCTTGGCGGGCATAGCTTTTCCCCGCGACCGCCTTGGTATAACTGACTTGATCTATAACCTCATTGGCAGGTGACAATAGATAAACTGTGTCGCCGTCCGAATTGTTCAAAGCCAGGCCCGTTTTACTTCTGGGTAGAGACAAATACTCTCCCGCCGCCAAAGTACCGCTAAATATATGCTTTTTTTGTGATTCATCTTGCAAAATCCACCCCTCCAGATTGGCCGGTAAGTGGCTATAATTATGAATTTCCACAAATTCACCCACCCCATCGTCGCCATCCGGATCCGGCAAAATTTCCGTGATACGTAATGATAGATTTAAAACTATAGTCTCCTCTTCCTCATTCTCGGTGTTATCATCTTCATCGACCGTCTGATCATTCTCTTCTTCATCCGTCTCTTCCTCTACCTCTTCTTCATTCATATCAACCACCGTCTCTTCTTCATCATCCTCAGCACAGGGCAGACAAACACATTGCTCTTCGCTACTTGTCTCCGGTTGATACATGCCCGGCGATGATACCGATGCTGACCACGCGTTCTGGTTGTAACTCAAGCTGTTACCATCACCGGCCGCGCCCAGACTCACATCATAGGTATGAGCACTCCAATTAACGCCCGCGTCGATACTGAATTTGACTTCCTCGCCATCATTTCGCAATTCCACGACTGAATCAAAGAGATGGCCACTGAAGTCAGGGTAGTGAAGCAGAAATTTATCCGCCTTATCGGCGATCACGAAGGCTTCGCCTGCACCGACTGTGCCATTACCTTGGCTAATGGTCACCAAATGGACACTACCATCATAAAAGCGCCAGTCATCCGACCAAATGAGGTCCGCACCACCGGCATTATATATTTCTA
>JANLIN010000107.1 GCA_024654345.1 Candidatus Komeilibacteria bacterium | reverse complement strand
CGCCCTGGTCAATCCCATCAATTTTTTTGTCGGTTTGGTTGAAATTATCAGCGAATTTGCTAAAATAGCGTCATTGTCGTTTCGTCTCTTCGGGAATGTTTTCGCGGGCGAAGTTTTATTGGTTTCCATCGCCTCGATAATAGCCTTTGGGGTACCTCTGCCCTTTATTTTCCTGGAGATAATAGTTGGTATCGTGCAGGCGCTCATTTTCGCGATCTTGACACTGGTCTATTTCACAATTGCCTCTACCGAACACGAGCATTAATTTGTTAGCTGATAACCGTTTCGATAATATTATCGAAATGATTACTAATTAATAAATTACTGTCAGCGGACTTTAAACAAAAATAATTATCCAGTCCAGCTGTCGGTATTTAAGGAGACTTATCTATGGATCTGACAATGTTAGCCAAGGCCTTGGCGATTGCCATCGGTGGCGTTGCTCCGGCACTGGCGATTGGTAAAATCGGCGCCAAAGCTATGGAATCCATCGGCCGCAATCCGGAATCCACCGGAAAAATTTTGGTACCGATGCTATTGGTGTCGGCTTTTGCGGAAGCGATTGCCATTTACTCGCTGATTATTGCTTTCAGCATCAATTAATCGATGATTGATCACGCCTGACTTAGGCGACGGTGTTGGATTAAGACACTTTGTTCTAAACAGGCGGAGATTAGCAATTGATATTAAGTAAAAATTTACTATGGAAATATTAGACCTCTTTGGAGTTGATTGGAAATTAATGCTGGCGCAGTTGATCAATTTTGGAATTGTGGCTTTTGTATTGTGGAGATGGGCATTGCGACCACTGATGAAAACGATGGATGAAAGAAAGTCCTACATCGAGAAGGGGATCGCGGACGCGCAAACGGCTACCGACAGTCTGCAACAAGCTAAAGTGGAAGCACAATCAGTCATTACCATCGGACAAAAAGAGGCCGGTGCTATCATTGCGGAAGCGAAGAAACTTAGTGAGGATAAAAGGCAGGCTTCTTTGGAACAAACCAAGGTTGAAGTCCAAACATTGGTGAAGCAAGCCAAGGAACAGATTCAGCAGGAAAAAAAGGTCATGCTGGACGAGGCCAAATCAGAGCTGATGGAACTGGTGGCTATGGCCGCGGAAAAAATAGTGGCGGATACAATGTCGCCCACCGTGGACAAGAAGTTTATCGATAAAATGATTAAAGAAAACAAATAATGTCAGCCACCCCTGTCAAAATTAAAGTATTAGCGGCCGCCGCCATCGCTGGCTTACTGGAAGAAAAGTCAGATAAGAAGGTCATCAACAATCTGGTGGAATACATTCGCCGACATCGTCTGCAGAGCTGGATCCCGGCGCTACTCCGAGAGGCCGAATTCAAGTACCGTCAGGGACAGCCAACCAAGCCGGTGCGGGTATTCAGTCGCTATGAATTGACAGCGGCTCAATTAAAAGAGGTGAAGCGGACGGTGAGTAAGGAAATTGGTGATGACTTGGAAATCATAAACATTGTTGATGAACAGTTGCTAGGTGGGATACGGGTGCGCTTCGAGGATCAGCTGTGGGATATGAGTGTGCGCGGACGGTTGGAGCGTTTGGCAAGTGATTTGAAACCATAAAATTTATTTTTACCTATTAATAAAAGCAGTCATGTCTTATCAAAATTTAGTAGATAGTTTAAAGAAAGAGTTGGCCGGCTGGGAAGCGGATGTGGAGAAGTCAGCGGTAGGCGAGGTCACCGAAGTTGGTGATGGTATTGTCCGTATTTCCGGACTCAAGGACGCGATGGCCTCAGAAATGTTGGCGATCAAGTCAACCGGCGGCGAAACGATCTTTGGGGTGGCACTCAATCTGGAAGAACATTCGATCGGCGCTATTATTCTTGGTGATTTTGCCAAAATCGCTGAGGGCGATACGGTGAAAAGAACGGAAAGGGTGCTCTCAGTGCCGGTGGGAGAGGCGATGGTAGGTAGAGTCGTAAATGCTTTGGGCGAACCGTTGGATGGTCGTGGAGCGATTAAGAGTCAGACATTTTATCCGGTGGAAAAGATCGCGCCCGGCGTCATCACTCGTCAATCCGTGCACCAGCCTTTGGAAACCGGGGTCAAGGTGATTGACTCAATTATTCCAATCGGACGCGGTCAGCGAGAGCTCATCATCGGTGATCGTCAAACAGGTAAAACTGCTTTGGTGATTGATACCATTCTCAATCAGCAGGGGAAAGGCGTTATCTGTGTTTACGTGGCGATCGGTCAAAAGGAATCAAAGGTCGCCAAAACCATGGCTATTCTCCAACAGCGGGGAGCGTTGGAATACACCACCATTGTGTTAGCCGGTGCCTCAGATACGGCCGCCGCCGCTTATATTGCGCCTTATACCGGTACGGCCATTGCGGAATATTTTATGGATAAGGGACAAGACGTATTGGTGGTTTATGATGATTTATCAAAGCATGCCGTTGCCTACCGTCAGATCTCGCTCTTGTTGAAACGACCACCGGGACGAGAGGCTTATCCGGGAGATGTTTTCTACCTGCACTCACGTCTGTTGGAAAGAGCGGCAAAATTAAATAAGGACGCCGGTGGCGGCTCGTTGACGGCGTTACCAATTATTGAAACGCAGGCTGGTGATATCTCCGCTTATATTCCGACCAACGTAATTTCTATTACCGACGGTCAGATTTTCTTAGAGACGGATCTTTTCTACAAAGGTGTTCGTCCGGCACTCAATGCCGGTTTGTCTGTTTCACGCGTGGGGAGTGCCGCCCAAAGCAAAGCCATGAAAAAAGTCGCCGGTAAGCTGAAATTGGACTTAGCGCAGTATCGTGGTCTAGAGGCTTTTGCACAGTTTGGCAGTGATTTGGATGAAGCCACCAAACAGCAGTTGGCGCGGGGTGCCCGCATCACGGAAGCTCTCAAGCAGTCGCAGTATATGCCTTTGTCTCAGGCCAAGCAGATCGCCATTATATACGCCATCAACAACGGTTTTACCGATACTATTCCGGTGGACAAAATAAGAGAATTTGAAGCCAAGCTGCATGAATATCTGGATTTGAGCGGCCAAGAGTATGTGACGGCGATAGCCGAAACAGGGGAGCTATCTTCCGCGGCGGAGGAAAATCTGAAACAAGTGATCGCCAAAGTGGTAGCGACAGACTTTGCTGACCAAGGAGAAACTAAACAAAATTAATCTACAACCAAGTGCAAGCCACGAGAGATATAAAAAGAAGAATCAAGTCTATCCAGAGTACGCATAAAATTACGCGTGCGATGGAGATGGTGTCGGCCGCCAAAATGCGCAAGGCGGTCAATCGCGTCATGTCGACACGGGCTTACGCGGATTTGACGTGGCAGACGGTTTTGCATTTGGCACGAAAAGTTGACACCAGACAGCATCCTTTTTTTCGGGAAACTGAAGTAGTCAAAAAAATCGCCATCATTATCATCAGCACCAATCGCGGTCTGTGTGGGGGGTTCAACACCCAGCTGATCAGCAAGGTCAGGCGAGCGATGACTGTGCATGAGCAGACGTTGGCGATGACTGATTTTATTTCCTTGGGTAGCAAGGGTCGTAATGAAGCACGGCGACGGGGCTTGAATATTGTAGCTGACTTTATTAAAGATGATATCACCGTTGATAGCCTGGTTTTGCGACCGGTAGTCAAAATGATAACGGAGGGCTTTGTCTCCGGACAGTACGATCGTGTCTTGGTGGCCTACACCGATTTTGAATCCACTTTGTCACAAAAACCGCATCTCAAACAGCTGTTACCTTTTGCCGCAAACATCGACGAACGTTTAGGTCACATCGCGCACCGTGAGCCCTTGGATACTGTTCGTATTGAGGAACAAGTGGATTTTATCCTTGAACCATCGGTTCGTGAAGTTTTTGATTCTTTTTTGCCACGTTTGTTGGAAGTACAGCTATTACAAAGCGTGCTGGAAAGCGAGGCATCGGAACACTCGGCGCGCATGATGACGATGCGTAATGCTTCCGAGTCCGCCAGTGAAATGATGGAAGAGCTGACTTTGATTTACAACCAAGCTCGTCAAGCCGGTATCACCGCCGAGATCGCGGAAATATCCGCCGGTGCGGCGGCGATGGCTGATTAGACAATGGAAGTTATAAATTAGGGGTTAAAAAATCATTTTACCTTTAATTTTTACCTTTTAATTATATTGAAGAGTATGAGCAAAAACACAGGCACAATCAAACAAGTTATCGGGCCGGTAGTCGATGTCTTTTTCGCTGGGAAATTACCACCTCTTTACCAAGCTTTGGCCGTGAAAAACGCCGACAAAACGATTGTCTTGGAAGTGCAGCAGCATTTGGGCGATCGTTTGGTACGGACGGTGGCGATGGATAGCACGGAAGGTCTGGCGCGTGGTATCGAAGTGACTGATACCGGCGGAGCGATCACCGTGCCGGTGGGTAAGGAAACACTAGGTCGGATGTTCAGTGTTTTGGGAGACCCCATCGACGGTGGAAAACCGGTTAAAGCGGAGGATAATTGGCCGATCCATCGGAGCGCGCCAAAATTCGTGGAGCAGTCAACCCAGACGGAAATTTTTGAAACCGGCATTAAAGTCATCGATCTTATTTGCCCGTTCACCAAGGGTGGCAAAGTCGGATTGTTCGGCGGTGCCGGTGTGGGCAAGACGGTCGTCATTCAGGAACTGATTCGCAATATTGCCGCTGAGCACGAAGGTTTCTCGGTGTTTGCCGGCGTGGGAGAACGGACGCGAGAAGGCAATGACCTTTATCATGAAATGAAGGATTCCGGAGTTTTGAAAAACACGACACTGGTTTTCGGGCAGATGAACGAACCACCGGGCGCGCGTCTCCGCGTTGGGCTGACCGGTCTGACCATGGCAGAGTATTTCCGTGACCATGAAGGTAAAGATGTACTTCTCTTCATCGATAATATTTTCCGTTTCACGCAGGCCGGCTCCGAAGTATCGGCCTTGCTCGGACGTATGCCCTCGGCCGTCGGTTATCAGCCAACTTTGGCCACCGAAATGGGACAGTTGCAGGAAAGAATTACTTCCACCAGCAAAGGTTCGATAACTTCAGTGCAGGCCGTCTATGTGCCAGCCGATGACTTAACCGATCCGGCACCGGCGACCACCTTCGGTCACCTTGACTCCACGGTCGTGTTGTCACGTAATTTATCCGAGCTGGGTATTTATCCGGCCGTTGATCCGCTGGATTCAACATCGGTAATTCTGGATCCGCAAATAATAGGGGATGAACACTATCAGGTAGCGCGTCAGGTACAGCAGGTATTACAAAGATACAAAGATTTGCAGGATATCATCGCCATCTTGGGGATGGATGAACTATCAGAGGAAGATAAGATCACGGTCGCTCGCGCTCGCAAGATCCAGCGTTTCTTATCACAACCTTTCTTCGTCGCGGAAACTTTCACCGGTACGGAAGGAAAATACGTGCCACTGTCAGAGACCATTCGTGGCTTCAAGGAAATACTCGATGGTAAGCATGATGACAAATCCGAGCAGGCCTTTTATATGAAGGGCACGATTGACGAGATTAAATAATCAGGCAATCTTTTAATCAGAGGAAATGAAAAAATTATCCCTAAAAATAGTGACGCCCGAAAGGATATTGCTTGATGAAGAAGTTCAGCAAGTGTCTTTGGCGACCGCCCAGGGACAGATAACGGTATTACCGGGGCACACCAATCTGATCGCCAAGCTAGCGCCGGGGGAGGTCATGATAAAGCAGGCGGGCGTAGCGGAAAATTTGATCGCCATTTCCGGCGGGTTGGTGGAAGTTTTACCGGGGTTGGTGATTGTTCTGGCGGACACAGCTGAAAGAGCAGTGGAGATAGATGAAGCCCGAGCTGAAGCGGCTCGACAGCGAGCCGAGGAGCTACGTCATGAGAAGCTGGCCGACGCCGAAGAGTTCGCGCGTTTGACCGCTATGATCGAAAAAGAGATGACGCGTGTCCGGGTGGCACGAAAATACAAGCAGATGGGCATACGAAGCGGACATATTGACAATAAATAAATTTTAGTGTATTATAGTCAATCAATGTTTATTAACAATAGAAAGATAAAATAATATGGCCTTTACAATAAAAAATTCGAAGCTAAAAATGCACCATTGTGACTTGGCGGTTATAAAGTGCATAGACTTCCGTTTTCGGGAGTCTGATCAGGAGTTCATAAGGTCTACGTTTTCAACGGAAGATTTTGATATGTTCGCTTGGCCGGGAGCCGCTAAACAGTCACTGGATAGCTCGATCTGGAAAAATGATTTTATAGCCAAAGTTAAAAATGTTTGTATCGGATTACATGGCGTTAGAAAACTGGTTCTGCTATGGCATTGGGATTGCGGCGGGTATGGTGGCTCAAAGGCTTTTGCTTCCGAGTCGGCGGAGGAGAGTAAGTATCGCTCCGATTTGCAGACCGTTAAAGACTCCCTGGTAAAACATTTGCCGGACCTAGAGATAGAGATGGCTTATAGTAAAGCCATTGCTGAAGATGAGCTGGAGTATACTCTGATCCGTTAATCTAATAATTTAACCTGCTGGTAATCAGCGGGTTTTTTTATTGTCCGAATCGAGGCCGGCGGAGGTGTCCGGGCTTCTATATAGAAGCCCGG
>JANLIN010000105.1 GCA_024654345.1 Candidatus Komeilibacteria bacterium | reverse complement strand
GCCACTGGCTGTTTGGAAGACGCTCGCTTGTCAGCCCTTCAGGCTGACGTCTCGCTGCTACCCGTTCGATTCCTTTGCTATCTTACTAGTAATCAGTTACAAAAAACAGTAGTCAGCTAAGACTACTCTCTTGGTAGCGCCTAGGGGAATTCCGCCTCACCTGCGTCCGCCTCTGGCGGACTTCGGTTCGTTGTCCGGGGCGGCTCACGAACAGCCACTGGCTGTTCGTTCGGCGTTCGCTTGCCCTCCCTGCGGGAGGGCGTCTCACTACCGCCCGTTCGATTCCCTTGTTAATGAAATAGATATTAGTATTAAAAAAAGTAGTCCACAATGACTACAATTAGTGGTAGCGCCTAGGGGAATCGAACCCCTATTACCAGGATGAAAACCTGGCGTCCTAACCATTAGACGAAGGCGCCGCAATATGGGTAAACAATAGAGATTCTAAGGTAAAATGGCGTTTGTGTCAATGTTTGATGGGGGAGAGTTTTAAAAAACTTATTTATAGGACTGCCTATTTGTGGTAATCTGTTTAGGAAGGTAATCAAATATACCCATGACAAAGGATGAACAGCTGTTGCAAATAAAAGAGGAGATACTAAATCTTACGCAATCTCCTTTATATAAGTATCGAGCGGAAAATAACTATTGGCCGGTGATTGGCGAGGGTAATCACGATGCGGTGATGGTTTTTATTGGTGAAGCGCCGGGGGAAAATGAGGCGAAAACAGGACGTCCTTTTTGTGGGGCGGCCGGTCGCGTGTTGGACGAACTACTGGCGGGTATTGAACTTAAGCGGGGGGATGTGTATGTGACCAATGTGGTCAAAGACCGGCCGCCGCTCAACCGTGATCCATTCCCCGAAGAGATTGATCTGTACGGCAAGTTTTTGTTGCGCCAACTGGAGATTATTCGACCTAAAGTAATCGTGACTCTGGGTCGGCACTCAATGAACTTTATTTTTGATCATTTATTGGTTGATGGTCATGGGCAGGGTATTAGTAAGTGTCATGGCCAAATTTTCACAGCTGCTTTGGAGAGTGGGCCGGTGAAAATAATACCAATGTATCATCCAGCGGCGGCACTTTATCAGGGGTCTTTAAAAAAAGTGATGATGGAGGATTTTATGGCTCTATCGGACTTAGCCTCTTGACCGGTATAGTGGTATCTGATACTGTCTTTTTATTAAATAATTATTCTTTTACAACTCTTTTATATTGGAGGAAATCATGTCAAAGTCGGTCATATCTAGGATTGGATTGGACGAGGAGACAGCAAAGTATGTGAGATATGTGATAGCGATGCATCAGCCCGTTCCACAAGCCAACAACTGGTTTCATAGCGGTGTTCTTGTTTATGTATTGCTGGTCTATCTGTATTTTATCCTTTTTTCTTTTTTTTACGGTATGTTTAGTCTACCCTCGGCAATGATTGATGCCTTTCCGTATGCCCTCTATGGCCTTGTAGGGGCACAAATCTTTTTATCACTAATGGCATCGTTACACTGGATGAAGATTCGAAGGGTTAGGAAAAATTACGAGTATGATTATGCTGAGGACTTCATCATCAATGCTAACTATCTGGCGGATTTGTACGCATATAGAGCCCATATAGTTATCGAGATGATTTTGGTTAGCGGGCTCATATATTTTCTCGTAAATCTGGGATTGTACATTGTAGCCTTTGTTTTGCCGCTCATGGTGTTGACTCGTTTTATCGTTCGCGTGGGTATGCAGGCGGAAGTCCGATACATTATTAGACTACTGCCGCGAAAAAACAATCTCACTCTGATAGGAGTATAGTTTTAAGTCGCCCTTGACAATTCGAGGGCGATTTTTTACTCTAAGGTTAGTTATGCTAGATCAGTGAAATAATAGTTCTTTAAAAAATAAATAGATTGCGAGGCTTTAAGTGATAGATGACGTCGATTTGAGAATAGTGGTGATAATAGCCGATGATCCGCGGATTGTGATAGGAAATATGACTTGGAAGATCATGATGAGAGCGCTAAATTTTATGGATGAATGCAGGGTATCAAAATTAATTTTGATGGGTGGTTATAAAACTAGGCGGCAGAGAAATTCTATGGCAATGGAGATGTATGAATGGTTGACTGCCCATCCTTATAGGCTACCATATGTACCGGCAATCTTTATGGAAACGGAGGGAATTGACAGTGTTCATTCGTTTGCACGGATGATAGACAAGGGATTTTTTGATGACGGAGAAGTCTGGATATGTACTGATAGTATGAGGTGGCGTAGGATGGATTTTATTCTACGTTTCAATTGGCGCTTGCATTTCAAACCCCAAGTTGTCAGTGGTGGCAGTGTAATATACAGGTGCTTGGAAATGATAAGGTATATTTATACATTGCTTGATCCGCGCTACCGTGCTTTGCCAGCGATATGGAGTAGATATCGTCGCTATGCAACTCTTCGTAAAGTTAATTAAAAACCCCGACTTAAAGTCAGGGTTTTTAACATTCAATCTTAGCGCTTGTAAACAAGCTTGCGAGGGCCAGGACAACCGCTAAGGTTAATATTTATTAAAGAAAGCCGACGACGAATGTAGTAGTGAGCCGTCTCTCACAAAACATCAGACACTCCAGCGGGCCGTCAGACGGTCCAACGAGGGATGTTTAGGTGTCGACGGTAGTCTTCTCCCCGCAAAGTTTGTTGCCAGCGAGTAGATTTTTTCTCTCGATCGCCGCGACCGGCTTTGTTAATCATCAGACTACTGCACTGATGAATGGTGTGTTTCCCAAATTTACCGTTGATAGTATCAATAGCGCCGGTCGCCCGTGTCAGCTTGTCTATTTTTAAACAATCACCGAATAAAGACTCTTGTGTTTTCTCGTCCGGTTGTAAACCAACCAACACTACGCCGGTGCAACGATAGAGTTTATCCGATTTATATAATTTTGAAAAAACATCTGCGAGCAAAGGAAGTATCAACAAGGGCGAATTACTGGCGCGACTCAAGCTGATCTCGCGCCCATGACTGATAAAATTATGTTCGCGTAGGTAAATTAATACTTTGGTCGGTGCCAGATGATAGCGACGGGCTTTGATGCAGGCAGATTCCAGATTGCGAGCCAATTGGGCCCATAAATATTGTTTATCCGCGCTAGGTGGAGTAAATGTCTTGACCTTGCTGATGGATTGATAGTCGGTGTGCCCCTCGGTATTGATTTGGTAGACAACTTCACCGCGGAGTTCTCGCCAAATTTCTCGTCCCGGCTTGTCTAGGTGTTCATTGATCCACTGTTCCGAGTGCGCGGCAAAATCATAAGCTGTTTTTAGACCGAATTTTTGGAGATAACTAACGGTGGCCTTACCAAATCCCCATACTTCGGGCAGTGGCATTTGGTGCAATAAATCTTCTATTTGACGGCCGGGAACCATAGTGAGCCCCGAGGGCTTATTTAGATTGGCGGCCAGTTTGGCCAGACTTTTGCTCAAACTGACTCCCACGGAAACAGTGATGTCCAACTCTCTTTCAATGGCGTCTTTCATCTGACGCGCAATACCCTCATAACTGCTATGGAGAGGACGGCGCAAGCCCGTCAGATCGGCAAAGCCTTCATCAATGGAATATTCTTCCACCGTTGGTGTAAAACGGCGCATGATGTCAAACATCCGTTTGGATATCAGTGAATAGCTTTCATAGTCACTGGCCAGAATGATGGCCTGGGGGCAGATTTTTTTCACTTCCCAAAGAGGCACGCCACGCTGAATACCTAGAGCCTTAGCCTCATAACTGGCGGCGGACACAATACCACGCTCGGCGCCGGTGATGACCGGCTTACCCCTGTACTCCGGATGCAGGGACTGTTCACAGCTGGCAAAAAAAGCATCAGCATCAAGGTGCAAAATGGCCTGGGGCCAGGAACGAATTATTAAATTTCTTTTTTGTTTTTGGAATGGCATCGTTTAAGTTAGGTGGCAAATAAATTTCTCTTATCTTATTATTTTTCCTAGAGGTTGACATTTAAATTACTATTTGCTAAGCTAGTATGAAATAAATTTTGTAAATTAACAACTTAGTATAATAGGAGATTAATATGAATGATGATCCAATTTATATCAAAGTAGCTTTTGTCTTGGTAAGTTCTTTCACAATTTTCTTCATATGGCAGTTTACTCTGGGGTTTGTTGTTGTAGGCTTATTAGTGAGTTTAGTAAGTGATCTGGTATTCCACTACCCGGTCAATATACTATTGGTTTATCTTATGGAACTTCTATTATGGCTGATAATAGCAATAGGGTTACTTTTTAAAGTAAAGAAATGAAATTTTTACTAGAACGTCTTAAGCGGCGTTCTTTTTTTATTTATATTTTCTGATACTGGAAACTACCACGCCAGCAACGGTTAGCTCTGACTGCGGAATTAGGGTGGGGTACTTATCATTGGCGGCTTGCAACGATACTTTGTTACCCTTTTTATTAAAGTACTTCAAAGTCCATTCGTTATCTATCTGCGCTAAGACGATATCATTGTTCTTGGGGGTTAAGCCACGGTCAACGATCACCAAATCTTTGGGCTGGATGCCAGCATCAAGCATGGACTCGCCGGCTACTTCGATAATGAAGCTGGACTGGGGATTGTTAATTAAATAGTCATCCAAAGTCAGACTATCCACCAATTCTTCTTCGGCGGGCGAAGGAAAGCCAGCTTGGACATTCCCCAATACTGGCAGGGAAGTAAGGAGCGAGCCGGGGACTAAACGACCGCTAGCGTCCTGTTCTACCAGGTGGGCATCTTTTAGCTTGGCTACCAACTTGGTGACGGCATTTTTGGAGGCATAGCCAAAAATATCAGCCATTTCCGCGAAGGAGGGCAGGCGTTTATGTTGGCGCCAGTAGCGGCCTAACTTATCCCCAGCTTGTTTCACCTTTTTATCCATATGAATCATTATAGGTGAACGAACGTACACCTGTCAAATACGGGGCTGCGAACTTATATTTATCGTGGGGCGATTGTTAATGGTAGGAAGTATGTTTTTCTTTTGGAGATTACGAACCGTTTACTGCGAAGCTGCGAATAATACGAAGCAACGAACTACAACGAACAAATGTGGGGTTGCGAACTGGATTTGACAATTTGCTTGGGGCGGTATAAATTTAAAAGCTAAATTCCGCCATTTAATAAACTAAGTATTTTTATATGCATTCCACCTATCGAAAGGATATCTTATATCCGCAGTTGTCATATCGAGTGATCGGTTATTGTTTTAAAATTTATGATGAACTTTTCAGGTACCAAAGAGAAGTTGAATATGCCGATGCTCTGGAGGATTGTTTAAAGAGAGGTGGGCTTTCATATGTCAGAGAAAAAATTATCAATAAGAGAAACAGAGCTGACTTCGTGGTGGAGAAAAAGATTATTGTTGAAATTAAGTGTGTCCGTTATCTTACTAAAAGAGACTTCTATCAGGTGCAAAGGTATTTACAATCATCAGGGATGAAACTGGGATTATTGATCAACTTTCATGGTAAGGTTATGAAATTTGAAAGGGTGGTAAAAATTTCAGCGAAATGATGCGAAACTACGAAACTGCGAACGTCTATTTAGCGTAATGCGATTGTCAATGGTTGGTTAGTATATTTATCGTTTGAGGATTACGAATCATATACTACGAAACTGCGAACGTATATTTGGCGTAGTGCGATTATGAATGGTAGATAGTATGTTTTTCGTTTGTGG
>JANLIN010000085.1 GCA_024654345.1 Candidatus Komeilibacteria bacterium | reverse complement strand
ATATAGAAGCCCGGACACCTCCGGATTTTGTCGTGTCAACTTCAGAAACAGAGCATCACGCCTCTTTTTTAGATATATACTATCAGTAGTGTCAATCTGATTAAAATACAACATACACTCCAAAAACCGGTAGTAATCCAATTTATCAAGGAATATGGTTCTTTTATCCACCCCACGACCAAATACATGATAGGGGCCGCCGGTAATAAAGTCTCTAGGTTTTGTCATAAAAAAATCCGCTACTGATAATAGTGCGGATCTATCAATACCGTAACACCACTGCTAGTGGCTGTCAAGCCACTGGGCAATACGCTTTTCTGCAGCTCCGACGGAGTCCAGCCATTCAATCCTTTTATCACGCCTAAACCAGGTCATCTGTCTTTTTGCATATTGACGAGTGTGTGTAACAATTTGCTCTTGCGTCGTAGCCAGAGTACCTTTTCCCTTAATATAATTTATGACTTCGGCGTAGCCGATGGTTTTTAGACCGGGGGCAGTGGGTGAATACTGAGATAGAAGTTCCTGAACCTCATCTACGAGTCCCTCTTTAAACATTCGCCAGACGCGCCGGCGTATATTCTTGTCGAGAATATCTTTGGGCACGTGGACGCCAATGCGCAAAGTGTCATACTGGGTTTTTTGTCTGGCAGGGGCGGCGGCTGAGCCTCTTTCCAGAGCACGAATCAATCGTCGTTTGTTTTTCTGGTCTGAAGTTGGTATGAGTATATGGGCTCTCTCGGCTATCAGTTGAAGAGAGGCTAGACTTTCTTTTTCTAAAGCCTGGCGCGTGTCTTTGGCCGGCCCGACCGGTGAAAGTTTGTAGCCATCAAGCAGAGCCTCAACATACAGACCGGTGCCTCCGACTATCAGGGGTAGGCGATGCCGTGAATGGATATCTTGAACGGCTTCGGCGGCCTGATCAAGAAAGTCAAAAAGAGTATATTGTTGATCAGGTGCTAGAACATCTATTAAATGGTAATGATGTTTTTTTTGTATTGAGCTAGTCGGTTTAGCGGTGCCAATATCCATCCCCCGATAAACCTGACGTGAATCAGCGGAAATAATTTCGCCTTTGAAAATCGGCTGCAAAGTTTCGGCCCAAGCTGACTTACCGGCGGCTGTCGGACCGACGATAGCCACGATTTTAGAGGTGGTTGACTTTTTATCCATATTGGTGTATTGTACCTTAATTCCTTAATAAATAAAGGTGGTTCATTGAAAAGAAAAATAAAAGGCTTAGATATCTTCTGGATAATAGTTTTTTTGGCTGGGATTTTTCCGGTAGAGATAGTCGCCGGAGTATCTTACCTCACTAACGACTTTATATCAATCACTACGGGATTGATATGGATTTGGTTATTGTTTTCTATTGAAGCAGAAATTTATATTTTCTCTGTTCTCTACGAGTATGAAATACCCAGAAGGGTAATCTTGATAATCAAGAGAAAATTATCACTGCATCGCTATGGTTTTAGTAATTACCCCGTATATTCCAAGCCGGTGGACATCACTACCCATATTTCCCATCCGGCGGTGTGGTATTTAGCATTCTTTGCTTTTTCGGCAATTATTAACCTGGGTAAGCTGGGTACCTACGCCTTTGCCACACACAAAGTTAAGGGAGGCCGATTATTTTTATACGCCGGTGCCCTGGCTCGATTGGGAATAGCCTACGGCGTGATAGATATATTTAAATAAAAAAGACGTTGTTTAAAACACCGTCTTTTTTTATTGACTGAAATTTATGGAGTAGTGCAGACCCAAGCACGAAAGCAGTTATCTTCGAACTTTCTTTCCCACTGACCGCCCTGAGCGGTACACTTCTCTTCCAACTCCCGGTGGGGTGGATTGACGGCGGGGCAGTTCTCCTGCTTGGCCCGGTCCAGAAGCGGTGGCATGATTTTTCTCACCTTATTTACTCTCTCGGCGCTGGGTATATCCTCGTCGTTTGCTCTCTCTGTCTCTATAACTTCCTCGGAATCCTCGACATCAGAGTCATCCTCATTATTGGCTGTGCTTGGTTGCCAATGTTCTGACGCTCGCATATTTTTTTCTTTTTCCTCACGCACTCTATTTTCAATTCGTGTCTTGAGTTCTACTACGGGCGAAATTTCCGTTTTCGAACGCCAGCGTTGATTCACTTCTGTTTTTAGCTCGTCGATGATTTCCATCCGTCTCATTTTATCTCCCGGCAATTCCTCCAACAATAAAGCTTTTCCCATGTTAATACTGTCCTGTAACTGAGGTCGAATTTTCTCGATAACCATATTTTTCAACTCCGCGACGGCGGGCATAGGTTTGGCGTCACTAGTATCATCCTTAATTTGATCCAATTGCTCAAATATCTTTACTTGCCAAGCCGGTGTATCAGCATGAGTCTCAATCATATTTTCCATTCGGCTCTTCAATTTATCTTCGTGTTTGGCCCACAACTCGCGTCGCTGTTCAATAATTCTATTTTTTATCGTCTCAATTTTTTCTGCTTCCATAGGCATTCTCTCCGCCAGCTCCTCCAAGATTATCTGATGTTTGAGCTGACGGTCATGTAAGCGTTCTACAAGTTTTTCGAGGCGAACTGAATTTTCTCCCGAATTTGCCAGGTGCTCACGGATGGTGGAAATTTTATCTTCGTAACGCCGAATCTTCACAGCGGCCACTTCCTCATCTATCGAAGGGCCCTGTGCCAATAGGAGCTCCTCACTGGCTTCTGTCAGCTCAATTTCGGCCTTGCCGATAGGGTTGAAGGTAAGCGCCTTTTCAACTACCCGAGCTGCTTTTTTAAGCCAATGCCATGATCCAGGTTGCCGGACCCCCAGGTCATCGGCCGTAATAATAATCTCCTCCGTTTCTGAAGTAGTATCCGCCTCTTCTTCGG
>JANLIN010000083.1 GCA_024654345.1 Candidatus Komeilibacteria bacterium | reverse complement strand
CTCTCGCGCCTGGGAAATGCGCGAACGGTTCATCAAAGAAGGCGTTGATAAAGACTCTATCGCCAGGGGCCTGACCGGACTGGATTCTCCACAAGCCTGGGAAATGCGCGAACAGTTCATCAAAGAAGGCGTTGATAAAGACTATATCGCCATAGGCTTGGCCGGATTGGACTCCTCTCGCGCCTGGGAAATGCGCGAACGGTTCATCAAAGAAGGCGTTGATAAATACGGTATCGCTGGGGGCTTGGCCGGACTGGACTCTCCTCGTGCCTGGGAAATGCGCCAACGATTAATTAAGGAAGGTGCTCATAAAGACTGCATTGCCGCTGGTCTGGCCGGTGATCATATCACTTTTGTCTGGCAGTTGAACAAAAAAACTACGACCGGTGAATCCAATCGCAAAGTCAAGCTTCTCAACCTCCTCAACACGTTCGTACCGGTGCGATTTGTGGCGAAAGAAGAGAAAATTACCAGTCCGGAGAAAGTGGAATACCTGTCGACCGAAGATATCAACCTCATTCTTAAGAAAGTACCCCATGGAGACCTTGATTTTATTGCCAACTGGCACCTGAGCGATCAGGAGGCGTATATCAAAGGCTTTGTCAGAGACGGGAAATTTTATCTCGTAGCTAAATATTTACCGTTAATAGCCGACGCGGATATCTCATTTACCCGCGATATAATAGATGAAGTATTATTACACCCGGAGCTACTTTCCGAGTCTGATGGATATGAATTGTTCAGAGCCATATTTCCCCACGATCGAGACTTCTGTGCGCAGAAATTGGCGACCCTGGAAAGGGAGGGCGTTGCTCACCTTCTGCCTGGTTTAAAGTTTTTATTAGGGGACAGAGAGGCTTTAGAAGCTAGTCTTAAAGACGCTTCAACTACGGGAGCAAACAAATTCAAAGATATTCTTCACTCGATTTTATTAGCTGACAGTAACCCTACTTTGGTTAAAGAATATTTGAATACTCTTCGTAAGGTGGAAGATTTTCTGGCCGCCAAACATGTCGAGACTGCCCTCGGTGAAAGTAAACCCACCCTTTGGAACTTCCGCCAGCACACGCAAGTGTTTGTGCCTAAAGCGCCGCGTCTGGCTCGAGATGTAATTATGGAGGAACTATCAAGGGAAACCGAATCTGCGTTATTGAATGATCTTGATGCCATCGCGGCTGAAATATATCGTTATCAAAAGGAGCAGTCTCAGCGCGCGACGAAGCAAGAGAAACTCCCGGCGTCTGCCTATTTATCCAAAGAAACAATTGAGAAGCTTCTTAAGCAAGAGCCGGATGGCAAGCTGGCTTTTGTGATGAAAGACCTGCCGACTCAGAAAAAAATTGTTACTGATCTAATAGCCGAAAACCTTGACGTATCGATGCTCATCGTCGGGGAGTATCTGCCATTACTAGCCACTAAAGATCTGCATTTTGCCCAATCAATGATAACAAATATTCTTGGAAATAGATTTCATTTAGCGCACGCCGAACAGGTTATTATTGACACCTTGCGAAGGCTACGCCCACTGGATGGAGAATATTTCGCAACGGCGGTGGAAAATATCGACAAAGATGAAAATAATTGGCCAAAAGAAGTGCATGCCTATGACATTATGTTGCTCAAACTTGAAGCTGGTCTTAGTCGGGACTTGTTAGCATACTTGGAAGAGAAGCTGAATGATTCAACCTTTGAATATGATGATATTAATTGGATGATATGCGCCGCCCCTTTTGGTGAGGAGCTGGCGAAAAAATACATACAAACACTGCGGGATCGAGGACAGTTTCAAGAGGCGAACGAGATAGGCTTTGCTTTGGGATGGTGGGCGCCTGACTTTAATAATGTATCCTTGTCTCAGGTGCCGGCGTGGGTGGAGCTAGAACATAATCGTAGAGCAGCCGCCACCTATATTCGGGAGGCAAAAAAAACAATTCCGTCTGTCGTCGATCAGATAGCGGCTGAGCTGTACACCTATGAAATGACAAATAAAATCTCCGCCGCCGTGGAGAATGAATCGGAATATGAGACAAAATATCTGACGGAAGAGAAGATACTGGACACGTTGGAGGTGTATTTGAAGGAATGGGTTAGTAGATACTTCATCCTTAGGAGTATGTGTGGATTGGACTCTGACCGTGCCTGGCAAATACGTGAGGAACACGTTGATATGGGGTCTGATTATAGAAACGCTATCGTTGAGGGTCTGTGCGGATTGGATTCCCCCCGTGCCTGGGAAATGCGCGAACGGTTGATTAGGGAGGGCGTTTCGAAGAGCAGTATTGCTTTAGGTCTGGCCGGGTTGGACTCCGACCGATCCTGGGAAATGCGTGAACGACTTCTCAAGGAAGGTGTTGATAAAGTTTATATTGCCACGAATTTAGTCGGACTGGACTCTCCTCGCGCTTGGGAAATGCGCGAACGATTTATCAAGGAACGTGTTGATAAAGGAGTAATAGCCAGGGGTCTGGCCGGACTAGACTCTCCTCGAGCTTGGGAAATGCGCGAACAGTTTATCAAGCATGGTTATCTTAGAAACTGGGTTGCTCTTGGTCTGGCCGGACTGGACTCTCCTCGAGCTTGGGAAATGCGCGAACGACTTCTCAAGGAAGGTGTTGATAAAGATAAAATTGCCATTAGTCTGGCCGGACTCGACTCTGACCGCGCCTGGGAAATGCGCGAACGACTTCTCAAGGAAGGTGTTGATAAAGATAAAATTGCCATGAGCCTGGCCGGACTCGACTCTGACCGCGCCTGGGAAATGCGCGAACGACTTCGCATGGAGGGCGTTTCTAAGGAGTGTATTGTTCAGGGCCTAGCCGGCGATTATACCACTTTTGTCTGGCAGTTACTAAAAAAGAAAAAAGCCGTAAAGATAGAGTCAAAAAATCTGGTCTCGACAGCGGTGGAGAAGGAGTTCGATGGCCCCGAGTTGTCTCGGGATATTAACCATTATCTTGCGAACGACTCAGTCTTGGCGGAGAGAAACCGACAAACTGGTGTCGATAAAATTAAAACTATGGTTGAAACCAGCCGGCAAATAGGGCGGGGGATGACGGCGGTGATGTGGGATATTCCTGGACAGTTTTTACGGACTATGTCCGCCAAGAAAGATAAACGACTGACGGCGGAAAAATTGGCCACCAAGACCTTTCCCAGCACGCTCTGGCGCAAGGAATCACCGTGGCGTGGTTATGATGGCTACTCCGGTTTTTCTGCCGACTCCAGCGGCACCCTCTGGGGTACTGATCCGGCCAATTATCTCAATCCCAGCAGTATGGATACGATGATGGGTGGTGATCCGGAAAATGTTCCGGATGTGGAAGTGATGCGTTTTCGGGAACCGATCGGTGATCTCATTGTCACCGGTATTTACGGTTGTCTGTCCGGCAATAGCTGGGATGCCTCTTACCAGTTTCCCATCAGCCCTAGTCCGGTGGAAAAATCCAAAGATATCACCATTACCTTGCCGCACGTCAATCGTCAGGTGAAATTACCCAAGCCACTGGATGCCAATATTATCAGCGAGCGGGTGAAAGGTATCAAAGGTGGCAAAGAAATACCCCTGCCGGTAGATATTTCAGCTTTGGGAGAAGGGCTAGTCTCGGATACTAAGTCCGCTCAAGAGGTTGTCTTCTCTCTGGAGACAGATGAAGTGCCGCGGATGATGCTTGATGTCTCGGCTGAGCAGTACGGAAAATTTCGACAAGGATTTGTCCGGGCCCATCAGGATGAAATGCTCAAACCGCTGGTGGAGCTACCCGAAGATATTGATTTATTTTTACAAGAGATCAAAGCAAAGCCCCCCAAAGAGCAGGTGGAGTTGATCGAACAATACGTGCGGTCGATCAGTTTTTATGATAACAATAACGGTGAAGTGATTCCTTTGAAAAAAAATAAGTCTTTGGATGAAAGGCTGGAGATCATGGAGGCGCGCGTGGATGAATTGCGGGAGCGGTATCCGGATAGGGAAAAATCGTTCGACGGTAAAAAATACGCCGGTGTCTGCGCCGACTTTGCTGTCTTGGCAGCTGCCATATTACGTCGGGCCGGTTTTCTGGCCGGTGTGGTAGCGGGATTCTTGCCGTCGGGCAAATCTGTCAAAATAGAAAACGCTCATAGCACCGCTTTCGTAGCCTGGCCCAATGGTCGCGGTGGCAATGAAATATTCTCCGTGGATGGCACCCCTCATGGTTTGCCTGGCATATCTCGTCCCTCCTTGCGCGAAATGGCGGTGGTGCGGGAACAGATGATAGTGGAAGTGAAGAAAGAGTCACAGGAGAAGCTGGATGAGATCATGAACGTGCTGACTAGCAATGATACGGAGGCCATAAAAAAATTGACCAACGGTGATCTGGAAAAAGTTCTTAATACCGTTCTCCGCTATGAAGTGAAACAAGAAAACATGCAAGCCATCACTGGCATGTTGCAGGCTTACTGGTATTCTCAGTTGCATAAGCTTGATTTGGATGAACCACATGATAAGGTGCAGTTTATCAAGTTTTTTGAAGCGGAGATAAAACAAGCCCGTCAGACAACGGGCAGTCTAGCCGCCGATCCCGGTAGTCAGCTGTTTGAAACCGTGGAAACCTTTGCCAAAAAATTCGCGGACGGAGACTCAACCCAATCAGGACTGTTACTAATAAACAAGATAACGGATCTCGTCCGTGATCGTTTAAGTGAAACAGAACAAAAAGCCCTAGCGGCGATCACGACCTATCTGAAGGCGAAGAAGATGAAAGGATAGAGGGACGGGGAGGAGGCGTGGAAGCGTTGAGGCGAGGAGGGAAGAAGAATGGAGTTTCCTAGCTTCCTTAGTCTTCGTTGTTTTACAGCGGGCTGCCACACCGACACCCGAACGACACCGAATACCGTCACCCTTGGACTCGTTGTCGGTATCGCTACCCGTCTTTTCTGCGGGTCAATAGTATGTATTCAAACGGGCTGCCACGCCGATCCCCGAGCGACACCGAATAACTAAACCCGATTGAACTCGTTGTCGGTGACGAGGCACAGATTATCTAAGACTTTCGCTTCAGCGCTTCTACGCTTCCACGCTTTCTCGCTTCCACGCTTCCACGCTTTCTCGCTTCCACGCTTCCACGCTTCATCTCAACGCTTCCACGCTTCATCTCAACGCTTCCACGCGTCCACGCTTCCTCGCCTCATTTCCCCCCGTTTCATCGCTTGTTTTTTAGGCCCAATCATGCTATTATAATAGTGGTTAAAAGTCACTAAAATGGCCTCAAAAAGCTGATTTAGACGGCTATTATATCATTATTTTTTTTGTTTAAAATACAAGTCATGCCTGCTAAAAAATCTGACTCTAAAAAAGACAAAGCTAATTCATATACGGCTAGCAATATCACTGTTTTGGAAGGGTTGGCACCGGTCCGAAAACGACCGGGAATGTACATCGGCAACACTGCCGGCGAAGGTTTGCATCATTTGATTTGGGAAGCGGTGGACAACTCCATCGACGAAGCGATGGCCGGTTATTGTACGGCCATTGAAATTTGTCTTTTGCCGGATGGCAAGGTGTCGGTGGCTGACAATGGTCGTGGTATTCCGGTGGACAAACATAAGACTACCAAGAAAAGCGCCTTGGAAACGGTTATGACAACCTTGCACGCCGGGGGAAAATTCGGTGATGGTGGTTACAAAGTATCCGGCGGATTGCATGGTGTTGGTATTTCCGTGGTGAACGCTTTATCCTCGTGGGTACGAACGGAAGTCCAACGCGACGGCAAGATCTGGGCCATGGAATTTTCGCAGGGTGAAGTTAAATCAAAACTAAAAACGGTCGGTACCTCCAAGGAAACAGGCACCAAGCAAATTTTCAAACCAGACCCGACCATTTTTACCGTGACGGAATTCAATTGGGACACCATCGTGGATCATTTGCGTCAGCAGGCTTATCTTACCAAAGGAGTACGAATCAACATCCTTGATGAAAGAGAGGCCGATAAAAAAAGGTCTCATAGTTTCTATTTTGACGGCGGTATAGCTTCGTACGTCAAACATTTGAATCGCAACAACGAAATCAAGCAAGAGAAAGTTTTCTACATCGATAAACAAGTTGACGAGGTCATCCAGGTGGAGATAGCCGTGCAATATGTCGGTGAATTCAGGGAGTCGTTGTATTCCTATGCTAATAATATTCACACAGTCGAGGGCGGTATGCACGTCATGGGTTTTCGCAGTGCGCTGACTCGCACCCTCAACAATTATGCGCGGAGCAATAGTATCTTGAAAGAAAAAGATGAGAACCTCACCGGCGAAGATGTGCGCGAGGGATTGACCGCCGTGATTTCCGTTAAATTGCCGGAACCGCAATTCGAAGGTCAGACCAAAGCCAAACTCGGCAACGCCGAAGTGCGCTCGGCCGTAGAATCTATCTTTGGTGATTATTTCTCCGCTTATCTGGAGGAGAATCCGCGTGATGCCAGGGAGATTTTGGGCAAATGTCTATTGGCGGCGCAGGCACGGAAAGCCGCTCGTAGTGCTCGTGATACCGTCTTGCGCAAAGGTGCCTTGGACGGCATGACTTTGCCGGGCAAACTGGCTGATTGTTCCTCTCGCAGCAGTGATAAATCGGAGATTTTCATCGTTGAGGGAGATAGCGCCGGCGGAAGTGCCAAGCAAGGCCGCAATCGCGAGTATCAGGCCATTTTGCCCCTCAGAGGTAAGGTTCTAAACGTAGAGCGGGCGCGTGTGGACAAGATGCTGGCCAATAATGAAATAAAGTCTCTGATTATTGCCTTGGGAGCCGGTTTTGGGGAGGATTTTGATGTCGAAAAATTGCGCTACAACAAAGTCATCATCATGACCGACGCCGACGTTGATGGCGCACACATTCGGACGCTTCTGTTAACTTTGTTTTATCGCTATTTCGCGGAGTTGATTCGGCAGGGACATTTGTACGTGGCGCAACCGCCTCTTTACCGTTTACAAAAAGGCAAAGACTTTCGTTATATTTATTTCCAAGAACAGCTGAATGATGAGCTAAAATCCATGGGCGTCGACATTAAGGATGCTGATATTAGTGAGGTCGTTGAAGACGAGGAGACCGGTGCGGAAGTTAGTGCCGGTGAACGCGGTGTTGGTGAAAAGGTCGGTAAGGTCAATATTCAACGCTACAAAGGTTTAGGAGAGATGAACGCCGAACAGCTTTGGGAAACTACGATGGATCCCGCGACGCGCATCTTGAAACAAGTGACGATTGAGGACGTGGAAAAGGCCGATGAAATATTCGAGATCTTGATGGGTGGGGAAGTGGCCCCTCGCAAGAAGTTCATCCAGACCCGCGCCAAACAGGTGAAGAATTTAGATATCTAACTCTAGATTTTTGTATAAGCAAAAACCGACGTCATTTGACATCGGTTTTTTTGTTTAACTTTTACGCAGTATCGGATTGAGGTGCTCCTCTTTGGTGCTGCTTGAGCGCATTAGTCCGAGGCAAGGCTCCTGCGCTTTCAAATTATCGAATTTTGTTTCGATGTTTTTTTGTGAGGTAGTGGAATGTGCGCTGGATTTTATTCTCGGTAAAAAGTATTTGACAGTGATCTTGCATTCAAGAGGAATGATTACGGTGAGTTTTCCCGGTGTGTTGATTAAGCTGCCAAATCTATCAAACGAAATATCTTCCGAAGCCAAATCACATTGAATATCGATCGAGCCAAAAAGCGCGAATCTCTCGCCTATCGCCATTAGCTCTTTTGATAAGCTCTCTGCCAGTGATACAGGCGTGTCGCCTTCATAGTACGGCGTGTAGATGTACTCCGTTTCACCCGTTTCTGTGATGACCGCAATCCTGTTAAGAGCGTTGTTCTTCATTTATCTTCCTTTCAATTTAGTTCCTTCGTTAAAGGTGTTAGTGTTTTACACCCCAATCTGTTTAAGCCGCAAAAAACTTTACGACCGCCGTGTTCCAATTTCTTTAATACGTCGGGTGTTAGGCCATAGGATTGAACAATTTTTGTTTCTTCCGGCAAAATATATACCAGTCCGTCCGGCATCCGGGACCAATGACCTGTTTCAGTCAGGTTGACGATACCGGCCTCAGCAT
>JANLIN010000058.1 GCA_024654345.1 Candidatus Komeilibacteria bacterium | reverse complement strand
AGAAACGCAATTGGAGAAGCTAAGGCTCGTACTGTCAGCCGGCAGTATTGATCTCAATAGTGTCAGCTATATTAATTTACGTATTCCCGAGCAAGTCATCTACCGTTAAACTGCGAACGTATATTTGGCGTAGTGCGATTATGAGTGATAGATAGTAAGTTTTCGTTTGCGGATCGTGAATCGTTAAATACGAAACTGCGAACGTCTATTTAGCGTAGTGCGATTGTTAAAGCGTTCGAAGGTTCGTAGTAGCGATTGTCAATCTATAAACCAATCACGAAACCCTTAACCGTCATTTCGCAGAATACGCCTATCGAAGAGTTCGTAGCTTCGTAGTATTCGTATGGCAGTCGATGAACCAATCACGAAACCCTTAACCGTCATTCCGCGAACCACGACTATCGAACCGTTCGTAGTATTTATTTTACGACGCATAAATGGTGACAGAAAGTTTGTGGGGGACAATATGAGCTTCGAGTTACACTGAATGTCCAAACTTACCCATTTTCAAGCTTCAAATATCCAGTCTGATTGAGTTAATATGTATACAGTGGCATTTAGCTGTATTTTTTATAAATTCAATTTTTTTGATTGTAGATACGCGTTCAACAATATAACTACGGGTATCAGAGTACCGGGCCCATATCTAAAATATTGCCATTCTACGGCCACTGTGGTACGAATAACTGCTAATCGATGAGAACTGTGAATTTTATAGTCATGTAACCGGAACCTAGGTATATTTATCAGTTAAGTGACACTTTGTACCTATATGAAGGTTTAAACTGACGGCCCATGGCGTGGTTGTATATATTTAATTACTGTAGCGTCTTATAAGATATATTGTGCGACGCAAGTAATATAACATTTATATATAACAATAACTCTTTTTTCCCCCATCTACCCTTCTACCTGCACGGCTCATACAGAATTAAAGTATGCAACTAAAAAAGCCCAACCTCGCAGCTGGGCTCTACTGACGAATTCGTAATTTTTCTTAAGGTAGATAGTTTAACGGATTGACGGGTATACCGCCTTGTCTGATCTCCAAATGAAGATGTGGGCCGGTGGTCAAGTTCCCTGCCCCGGCTGTACCTGGTGTTCCACCAGAGTAACCTATTATTTCGCCTTGTACGACAAATGTATCTTCGGCGATGACCATTCGGTTCAAATGTCCGTAGACAGATGATAAGCCATCGCTGTGGACCAGCATTATATAGTTGTAGCCACCGCTCTTGCCGGTGTCTTTAACTTTGGCGACGTAGCCTGATTTGACCGCGCGCACCGGTGTGCCCTGCGGTGTACTGCCAATATCGATGGCCGGGTGTTCGAAGACATTGCGGTACGGATAGTCCGGATCATGGAAGTAGGCGGTTACCTTTCGTGATGGCACCGGCCAAATGAAACCCTTTTCCGAGGCTAGGAATTTATCTCCCTGTAGTTCCAGTAGTTTCTTACGCGCCTGAATTTCTAAACTATAGATCTCATTGTTTATCTTCTTTTGTTCGTCTTGCAGCTGCTTTAACAAGGTGGCGTAGTTACTCTCCTCCCCTTTGCTCTTACTGAGAATTTGGTCTTTTACCACTTTCTCCCCGCTCAATTTTTCCTTATTGGCCGTCAACTTTACTTCCAACTGCTCTAGCTGATCTTTCTTTTGTAATAGTAAATTTTGTTGGCGATCCAACTCCCCTTTCTTATCTGTTAATTGCTCCAAAGTAAGGCTTAATTGACCGTTTATTTCATTTAATTGGCTAATATTAGCAAAGAAGTCACCAATTGACTTATTAGTGGCCAATACCTGTACCACCTTGCTCTGATAGCCATTTCTGTTTAAAACCCTGAGAATTTCCGCGATTTTATCTTCCTGTACATCCAAATCATTAGTCAGTTGCTCCATTGTCAAATTGATATTTTTTACTTGCAGAGCCACTTCTTCCTCCTCTAACTTGATAGTTTCCACTTCCAGCGCCACTTTGGCCATTACTTGATCAATATTTGTGAGTTGATTTTTTAGCGATGATATCTGCTGTCTGGTACGGTTTAGGGATCTTTCGTAGATCTCCTTTTGCTTCTTAAGGTCCTCAATTTGCTTCTGTTTGGCCTTTATATCCCCCTGTAAGTCGTCCAACTCCTCTTGCGCCACTGACATTGAGACAGCCTCGGTAACATTCGGGCCGGAAGTCAACAAAAAAACCGCCAATACAGCAACGACAGTTATATGGGTAACCACAAAAATTTGCTTTTTGTTTTTATTTTCCTTCATGTCTTTATAGTAACATATTATAGCTATTTTTGCAATAGTAATTCAGCCGCTCTTTGTAAACGTATTAGTGCGCTGTCTTTACCCAAGGCTTCCAGCAGTTCGGCCGGTGACTCACTCTTCTCTTTACCAGAGAGGGCCACTCTGACGGGCCAGAATACATCACCGTTGGTCAGATTGTTCTCTTTGACGACCTCGGCCAACAGGACCTCTAAAATATCTCGTCGCCACCGGCTGGTATCAAAATCCTGCAGTCTTTCGCGAGCCGCTGACAGTCCTCGGAGCGTGTTTTCCGGTGTGCTTTTTTTGAATACCAGTTGTTTGCTAGTTACATCCGGCTCGACGAAGTAGTGGTCAAAGACAGTTGGTAAATCGGCGAACTTGTCCAGACGACTTTGCGCGGCGTGCGCTAGATTCAGGGTCAATTTATCCAGTAGTTGTGGCTGATAAGTTTTCACCCATTTTTGCAGTCGTTCATAATATTCGTCCGTGCTGAGTTGTTGCGCGTATTGCTTGTTGAACCAGTTCAGTTTATCAATATCAAAAATTGCTCCCGACTTGCTTATATTTTCAAATTTGAAATTGTCTATCAGTTCGGCTAAAGAAAATATCTCTCTTTCGCCGGCGGGGTGCCAGCCGAGGAGAGCGATGAAATTTATGATGGCTTCTCGCAGATATCCTTGCGCCACGTAGTCGCGAACTGCCACATCACCGGTACGCTTGCTCAATTTGGATCGATCTTTGTTCAGTAGTAGTGGCAAGTGCGCGTAGGTCGGTATTTTCCAACCGAAAGCCTCGTAGAGCAAAATGTGTTTGGGCGTACTGGGCAACCACTCCTCCCCTCTCACAACATGCGTGATCTTCATGGTATGGTCATCAATTACCACCGCCAAATGATAGGTCGGAAAACCATCCGATTTTAATAGCACCTGGTCATCGATATTTTCGGAACTGATAGACACTTCCCCTCGTACGATATCAGTGAACGTTACCTTTTTTTTGGCGGAGGTGAAAAAACGAATAACATGTGCCTCTTGATTGGCTATTCGTTGTTTTGCCTCTTCGGCTGTGACATGGCGGCAGTGTCCGTCATAACCGGGGGCTTGCTTGTTGGCGATCTGTTTTTCTCGGAGGCTGGTAAGCCGTTCAGCGGAGCAGAAACAGTAGTAGGCGTGCCCCCCCTTCACCAAACTCTCGGCGTGTTGGCGATAGATGGCGAGTCGGGATGACTGCTGAAAGGGTTCATTGTCATAGTTCAGTCCAAAGTCCGTCAGCGTTTCCAGTATGTTGGGCAGTGCCTCGGGTACAAGTCTGCTCTGGTCGGTATCCTCGATCCGCAGATAAAACTTGCCTTTTTTTTGGCGGGCGAGAATATAGTTGTACAAGGCCGTACGCAGGCCGCCAATATGAAGCCAACCGGTTGGTGACGGCGCGAATCTTGTCCTAATTTTTTTTGTGAAAAACATGATGATTTAGGGGGGGTTAACGATCATTATTTAACTGACGGTCTTTGGCTTTTGCCTTTTTAAAATATTCAGTGGGAAATTTGATGACCGCTCTGTAGATTCGTCCGATACGACGAGGCTGATTCAGTAAGCGCCAGAGCCATTCCAAGCCGATGCGTCTAAATAATAGAGGCGCTCGAGGCACTGTGTCGGCTAAAAAATCTAGTGATCCTCCGATGCCGATAGCCACTTTGACTGTCGGTAAATTGGGTAGCCAGTCGTTGATAAATATCTGCGCGAACGGTGCGTTGTAACCCACCAGAAGTAGGTTTGGTCTTGATTCGCTGATTTCTGTAATGACATGGTTGTACTCTTGTAGGGATATATTATTTATATTAGCAAAGCCCGCGCTATAGCCAATTATTTCAACTCTCGGATATCGCTGTTTGATTTTTTTAGCGGCTAATCTGGCTACACCTTCCCTACCCCCCAGTAAATATACCCGTAGCTCGGTTGGTGGCGTGGCAAAGATAGTTTGTAATAGATCTATACCGGGGCAACGTTTCAGAGTTACGCCATCAATCAGTTTAGCCATCAGTTGGATACCAAATCCATCAATGGTATTGAGGGCCGTGTTCTGCAAAACTTTCTTGAAGCTCTCATTGGTTTGGGCCTCCATTAAGAATTCCGGGTTGATGGTGGCTATCTGTCGTTGGTTGGTATCATCCAGCCAAGACTGAATTTTGTCAGCCACCGCGGCGCAGGATGTACTATCCAAAGGTATATCCAGTATGCTATGCCTCATGGCCGATTTTTATCTCGTGTAATGGTACGAATTCGGAGTCGCCGGGGTTCAGTATCGACTGATACAATATCACGGCTGGCGCTTTGAAGCGGTGCTTTCCCGGTATGGTCGCTACTTTATCGAAGTAATTGTAGTACGAGTTCTGCTTCACGCGCGCGATGGTGATGTGGGGTGAAAAAGAGGTAGCGTTAATTTCCAGACCGACTTTGTTTATAATTTCTGCGGTTAACAGGTGGTGTAATTCCTTCAGCTCTTGCGATAGACGAATTTCAAGCGCTATAACCTGTGGTCGATCAGATGACGGATAAAAAACCACACCGACAGTTTGGAGAGTAAGATCAGTCGCGGTTGAAACAATATCGTTCATAATTTGCCTGACGGTGGCCACTTGGGCCATTGTTATGTCGCCCAGGAAACTCATCGTTAAGTGCAGATTCTGTTTGGGTACCCAGTGGCAACCGCGCACAAAACTAAACAGCGGCCATATTTCTCGGTAAATAGACTCTTGTACCTCATCAGGCATCGGTATTCCAATGAAAGCTCTGACTTTATCCATTTAGTGTAATTTTACCATATTTCTCGTACATTCTCCACTTGATCCTGTGTTTGTAAGTGGATTAGTATTTAGTGCAAAAATAAATGTTTTCGGTGAGATGGGTTGGGCTAAAATCGACGGTATCTACCAGCCAAGCGTCGCTAAAAACAGTACCCGAGGCACTAATTAGTGCCTCGGGTACTGTTTTGGCGCTAAATCTTTCGCTAACCTTAGTTGTGTATATGCTAAAAATTGGCGTTTTGGTGTTAAGTAATTTAGAGACTCCAAGAATCTATTATAATTAAACAAACCCTTGAATACTACTCTCTTGTTGGGGCTGTGTTTAAAGACATTATATTCCCTGACCCATAATTTTAACCCTCGTATCCAAAATTGTAAGTTGATAATAGCGATGATGATCTTACTAAATCGTGATT
>JANLIN010000054.1 GCA_024654345.1 Candidatus Komeilibacteria bacterium | reverse complement strand
AAATATTTTGTCACTGGAGAGTCATGGTTTGGAAGAAGCTCCTCACTATGGTTGGCCCTACTGCTATGGGAAACAAGGAACAGATTCGGGCTATTCTTCGCAGAAAGAATTTTGCCAGAATACCAGTCGACCGGCTGTTTTCAATCTACAGGCTCACTCCGCGCCTTTGGGCGTAGCGTTGGTGCCAAATACCGATCAATGGCCGGCGTCTTTGCGGAATAATCTCTTGATCGGCTATCACGGCTCATGGAATCGCAGTGTCCCTACCGGTTACAAAATTGTGGCCCTTGATATTAGCGATACTCAGGCCACGCCCATCAATTTGGTGACCGGTTGGTTGGAGGAGAATGGTCAAGAGTGGGGAAGACCGGTGGATGTGGAATTTTTACCCGGCGGTCAACTATTGATATCAGATGACAAAGCCGGGATTATATACATTATGAGAAAGTCGGAAAGCTAGAGGAAGTGTTTAGCTGATCAACTTTACATTCTAACAACTACCTAAAATTAAGTGTATTATATGACTATAAAGCCGCACGAACCAACCACTGATAGTGAAAAGAAATACCTTGAGCAACAGATAGATCAAATTTATAAGGATTTATTGGTGCAATATGCGGCTGAGTTAAAAAGACTAAACATACCCCTTGACGAAATTATAGATATACCGCAAAGTTATATAGAGAACCTTCATGTCCCCGAATACGTGAAGAACAAGCTGTATACCAAAATCGAAAATAGTCTGCAGATCGATATCAAAGATTATTTACACGACCGACACGGACGTTTGGAAACCGAGGAAGCGGAACAAAGTCCTGATTACAAAGCTACTAATAAATACTAATTTAAATCATATGGGTGTGGAAAATATACACGCTGTGCCAGAAATTATGTCAGACCATCAGGCAGAGCTCTACAGTGACTTGATCGCTAAGTATGTCGAATTTTTAGATGACGCAGGGTTGGACATTCGGGACGCGCCTCTAAGCTTGCCCTTTAGCTTAATAGATAATATGGACGAACCTTTAGCGGTAAGAGAAGCTTTGAAAAAACAAGTCTCCAAAACTTTTACTGACGACGTATTACGGTATAGAGAAGACGTGGAAAAAGCAGAGCGCTAGGATAATTCAGTTATGGCCAAGCTTCCGTCCCAGTTTGAGTTGGATGTAGTCCGGCTGGTGCCCAGCGGTGAAGGAATGGGTTACCACGGGAACCGGCCTGTTTTTGTATTTGGTTCATTACCGGGTGAGAAAATAATTGTTCGGCCGGTCAAAGTCAGTCGTCAGCGTAGTAAGGCGGCAATAGTAGAGGTTATCAAAGCGTCACCGGAGCGGATCGCATCCCGCGAGGATCACTATATTAGCTGTAGTCCGTGGCAAATCATGTCTTATGATCAGCAATTAATGCATAAGCAGGAACTAGCGACGGTAGCATTCCGCAGTTTTGGATTGGCCACGCCGGCGATCACTGCCGCGCCAGAGGTTTTCAACTATCGAAATAAAATGGAATTTTCTTTGGTCGGTGAGCCCGGACAACTGTCCCTGGCATGGCATAAGCGATGGCGACACTCCGAATTTGAATTGATCGATGGTTGTGTGCTAGCCAGGCCTTTGTTGAATGACGTGGCGAATTTGATCAAAGATGCTTTGCAGGACCAAATGGTAGCCAAGGAACAGATCAAAAGCCTGGTGGTACGGTATAGTTACAGCCAGAATAAGTGCTTGGCCGCCCTATATGTTACGGACAGTGATTTCCCCAAAATAGATATAAAAGATGATCGACTGGCAGGCTGGCTAATAATATATTCTGATCCCCAATTTTCAGATATTCGCACGACTGCAATTTTACACAAGCAAGGTGATGATTATCTGACGGAAAAAATCGGCGAAACCGATCTGCGCTACTTTTATGATAGTTTTTTTCAGATTAATCCGCCGAGCTTCAACAATCTTCTGCAATATCTACAAGGTCATATCGGTCGGGGGAATAAACTGGTTGATCTGTATTCTGGCGTCGGCACTTTTGCTCTTGCGTTGGCCTCCGCCTGGAAGGCAGTGACGGCCGTTGAATTCAACGCCACGGCGGTCATGATAGCGGAGGAAAATGCCAAAATAAATGGCATCACAAATGTCAGTCTAATCGGTGGTGCGGCTGAAAAACAGCCCTTGCCAGAAATTATTGCCGACACGGACGTGTTATTAGTTGATCCGCCACGTAGCGGACTGCATCCGAAGGTGGCGGAGGTAGTAGCCACCACCGGTCCCAAAAAATTAATTTATGTATCCTGTAACCCGGTTACTCAAGCGACTGATTGGCAGATATTAAAAAACAACTACCGGCTAAAAGAATGGCAGCTGTTTGATTTTTATCCGCAAACACCTCACGTGGAAAGTGTCATAATAGCGGAGAGATTTTAGGCTGACACCAGAGTTAAAGTCCGGCGATAACTTTTTGTAGCTGTTTGGCGCTGGCTTGCAGCTGCTTTTTTTCCGCGGCGGAAATATCATAGTCTAAGCTTTGGCAGATGCCGTCCGCGCCGACTACAACCGGTAAACTGAGGGCTACGTTTTTTATGCCAAACTGCCCCTCGATGAGGTGCGATAGTGGCAAGACCGTATTTTGGTTGTACATGACGGCCTTGACGATATCTTCCAAACCGGCGGCAATGGCAAAGTAAGTGGATTGTTTCCCTTCAATAATCGCATAGGCGGCGTTTTTGGCCTGCTCGAAGATGATTTTTTTATCTTTCTCGGGGATGCGAAAGTTTTTTAGAGAGGCATTACCAATGGTGGCACTACTCCAGAGAGGCAATTCGCTGTCGCCATGCTCACCAACAATATAGGCGTGAATACTGCGCGGGTTTATATTTAACTTTTGACCTAACAAGAGTCGGAAACGGGCGGAGTCAAGAATTGTGCCGGAGCCAAAAATTTGGTTTTTCTTCTTGGGAAACATTTTAACCGCCAAGTAGGTTAGTACATCCACCGGATTTGTTACCATCACCAAGATGGCATTTTTGTTCTGGGCGAACACCTTCGGTACAATGTCTTTGATTATAGTGGCATTCTTTTTAACCAAGTCCAACCTGGTTTCTCCCGGCTGTTGTTTGGCACCGCACGTTATTATGACGACTTTACTGTCCTTGATATCTTTATAGGTACCAACCTTAACATTGGTGTATCCCCAGAAGGGGACACTGTGCTGTAGGTCCATCACTTGCGCCTTGACCATGGCGTCATTAAGGTCAATTAGAGCAATTTCTTCCGTTATATCGCTGGCGATCAGGCTATAGGCGGTCGTACTACCGACATTGCCGGCACCAATAATGGTAACTTTGTTTTTTAGAGGCATAAAAATTGTGTTATTTAATGCTTTAAGTATAACACGTGGTGCCACCATATTAAAGCTTTAACGACAACAAACAGCGGATTTTTTCGCCCCTAACTTTGCCTTTGGGAGCTGAACTATATTTTCTGCTATAATGGCATTATGTTAGACATCACCATTATCACTGTCGGCGAACTCAAGGAACCGTTTATAAAGGAGGGTTGTGATTTATATCGGCAGAGACTTAAACCATACGCCCGACTGCGTTTTCAGACTGTACAGCCGGAATCGTTCACGCCCAACAATCAGTCACCGGCCAAGAAAAAGGAAGGTGAGAAATTGATAAAGAAGCTGTCTAAATACAGTCCGGATTCAGTGTATCTTTTAACGGAAATGGGTAAGCTTTTTGATTCATTGCAGTGGGCCGATAACGTTTTGCGGTCTGATCAGCCAATGATCTTCGTCATCGGCGGACCCCTGGGGTTGGATGAACAGCTTTTGCGGATTTATCCCAATAAACTGTCGTTATCGCCACTCACCTTTACCCACGAATTAGCCCAACTTTTGCTTCTGGAGCAGATATATCGCGGGATCAGCATTGGTGGGGGGAAGAAGTACCATTATTGAGGATAAAAGAGGGATTGGGGAAGGACTGCCATCTCTTTCAAGCTTCCGGACGGTCAGTGGTTGACAAGGGAAACATGTTCATATATAATCCTATCACCGTAGACAATAGGTGGGTCTAGACCCTTAAATAGCCTATCGAGGTTATCATGATAATTTTAGGTTCGACCTATATGATTGATCTGCGGTTAGGAATAGCCGTTTTTTTATATTTTATACATACTTTTTCGGAACGTCGGTAATTCTATAACCATATGGATTCACAGGAAAAAATCATTTTTGGCAGTATCGTGGTCAGCTTCACTCTCTTGATAATCGGGGTGTGGGAGTATGTAGTGCGTCCGATAATAACATTCGCCGTCGAAATTATTAACATTTACTAATATGGCTAAGAGCAAATCACAAAAACAAAATGAAGTGGCCAGCCTGAAGGATCGCCTAGAGCGTTCTAAGGCGGTTGTTTTGACATCTTATTCCGCGCTAACGGTGGATGATATGGAAGCATTACGTGCCAAGTTTCGTGCTGCCGGGGTCGAGTATCAAGCAGCTAAAAAGAGTCTGATCGAGCTCGTTTTAAACGAAGGCAATATTGAGCACGATAGCGTGGCCAATATCGAAGGGAGCGTGGCAGTGGCTTTCAGTACCGAAGACGAAGTAGCCGCCGCCAAGGTAGCCAAAGATTTTTCCAAGGGGAAAGACACTTTCCAATTGGGAGCTGGTTTACTCAAGGTGGGAGCCGACTGGCGTTGGTTAACGAAGGAAGAGGTAGTGGCTCTAGCTAGTTTGCCGAGCAAGGAAGAGCTGTTAGCAAAGGTGGTTGGTACTATCAATGCCCCGATCTCCGGCTTTGTGAATGTCTTGGCCGGGAATATACGTGGCTTGGTAAACGTACTGAATGCCGTCAAAGAAACAAAGTAAGGCGGGTAGCGCAGGAGAATATATTTTTATTTCACTGTTTCAACCGCCGATAAATATTATTAATAACTAAGTAATCAAAACATATGTCCGATGAAGAAAAGAAAGCTGTAGTGGTGCCCGAGAAATTCGCTGGCATCGTGGCCGAGATCGAGAAGATGTCCGTTTTGGACCTCTCTGAGCTCGTCAAAATTTTGGAAGATAAATTTGGTGTGTCGGCCGCGGCGCCGATGATGATGGCCGGAGCCGCTCCCGCCGCCGGTGGTGAAGCCGCCGCTGAGGAAAAGAGCGAGTTCACTGTCGAGTTGGCAGAGACCGGTGCCAATAAGATCAATGTCATCAAGGCCATCCGTGAGTTAACCCAGTTGGGTTTAAAGGAAGCCAAAGACATGACTGATGGCGCCCCGATCGTTATCAAAGAAGGCGTCAAGAAGGAAGAGGCTGAAGCGATGAAGGCCAAGCTGGAAGAGGCCGGTGCCAAAGTCAACCTGAAATAAGACACACCTAAGAAAAAATCCCCTAGTTGGTTATCCACAGGGGATTTTTTATTTAGGTGAAAATGGAGTATAATGATGCTAGGTATTTTGCTCTACCCATATAATGTACTCCTTGTAGCCTTCTCAATAATCGAGGAGGCTATTTTTCTTGTCGAAATTGCAGTTTTGCCAATCATTTTAGTCAAAACGTAGAACAGAAGGGAATAAAAAAATTCCCCACTCATGTTTGAGCGGGGAAAGTTTAAACTTGTCTTAGCCGTTTATACTCATGTATCGTCCGCGGGTCAAAAGCTGAGAGCACATATTCATCTGTTGTGTATCCCATTTTGACAGCCGCTTGGAGGAGAGTTGCCTCATCCGCCGCTGCTAAGGGGATCCCGGAAAAGGAGAGTATATAATCTCCTATAAGAACGGCGCCACCAAATTGATTCTTCGCTTCATTTGCAGATTGAAAGCTGGAGATGTGCCCTTCGGGCAGGTGGATGTATAACCGCGCGCCTTTCTCAAGTGCATAGTCGAAATATTTCTGCACCTTTTCCGGTGGTATCTCCCCGATTTGAACCACGAAAAGTACACGGCCGTCCTTTTTAGAACGGATAACCAGATAACCGCCCCGTGCGGTTTTATAAATGGTAGAGATAGCAATGCGGAATTCACTGTCCAGTAAACTAATGAATTTTATGAGCTGTCTATCCACGGAGCCTCCTTATTTTTTTAAAGTGTAGTAATAGCGGAGTCTAGCAGGATTGTGTCACTTTGTCAATGATTTTAGGGAGGAGGGGGAAATTCAAGCGGGCGGCGACACCCTTTTGGTTCGTTGTCGGTGACGGTGACGCTGCCTGTTCTTTTCTGCGGGTCAGTAGTAGTTATTCAAGCGGGCGGCGACACCGATGTCCGAGCGTCACCGAATACCGAAACCCGATTGGACTTGGTGAAGGGGGAGGAAGCGAAGAGGCGACGAAGCGCCGAAGCGTGGAGGTGAGAAAGAGAATAGATGACGACTATCTCAGACCTCGCTTCCACGCTTCAT
>JANLIN010000037.1 GCA_024654345.1 Candidatus Komeilibacteria bacterium | reverse complement strand
ATCTAATGTTAGGATAAAATAAGCCAGTTAGGACTTGCAAATGTTTAAGTGGTAGGTAGTTTATAATTCCGGTGGTGAAAATAGCTGAAACCTTCATTTTCTGCTAATATTGGGTATATGAATAGCACACGACAGGCAATTTTAGAGACTCTTACTTTTTTTGATATTTTTGATTATCCGTTGACCAAGTGGCAACTGGAGCATTGGCTGTGGAAAGCGGCGGCGGCCGGGGAGCAGTATGACGAGGTGCTGACTGAATTATTAGCGGCCGGCAAAATAGAGAGTCACTGGGGATTTTACTATCTCCCCGGCCGCCGCGCCATCGTTGAAATCCGGCAACACCGTTACATGTTGGCACAGCTGAAGTTCCGTGTGGCTCGTCGCTACGCTCGTCTGTTCAGCTTCTTTCCTTACATCAGATTTATTGGTGTCTGTAATACTTTAGCTTACAATAACGCACAGGATGATTCCGATATTGATTTCTTCGTGGTGGTCGAACCCGGTCATATTTGGACCGCTAGAATATTAACGGCCGGCTGGCTCAAACTTTGGCATAAACGCCCCACCTTGTTGCGGAGCCGCAATCGTATTTGTCTAAGCTTCTTTATCACCACTGACAAAATGAATCTGCAAGCGGTGGCTTTGCCTGATGATATCTATCTACCGTACTGGTTAATACAGCTGGTGCCATTGTTTGATGACGGTGATATTTATAATAGAATCCTGAAAGGGAATAAGTGGGTGAAAGAACTGGTGCCGAATTTTATTGCCTACCAAACGAATCCGGTACGTCGGATAAATGATGGTCGTGGAAAAAAACTGTTCCGACGGGTTTTGGAATTCATTTTTCACCCGTTGGAAAAAATCAGTCAAAGGACGCAGTTAAAACTCATGCCACTGGAGTTGCGAGAGGGAGTATCGCCGGCGGTGATAGTAAATGATGATTTGTTAAAACTCCACGCCAACGACAGGCGGCAACATTATTATGATATTTGGAAAAAAAGAACAACCAATGTCTAAGCTGAAAAAAATAACCGAATATCTTTTCTATCTGTGGTGTTTTCTGATTCCTTGGCAAGCACGCTATATTATCGACCTGGTCAGTCGGGAGGGAAGTGCTTGGGAATATGGTTCAGAGTTTTTGTATGGTACGGAAATCATTCTTGGTGGCATACTACTTGGGCTGATAATCTCGCGTTGGGAGAGCCTGAAAGATCTAAAAGTTTCTCGTCTGGTACAAGAGCCGATACCTTTGTTATTACTGGGTCTATTGATTTGGTCAGCTTTGACCCTATTGTGGGCGGATGATATCGGTATAGCTTCCGCCCAGTGGCTATGGTTATTGGAGGCCGTGGTGGTCATTTTTATTGTTAGCAGTCACCTGGTTCATAAGTCGAAGATTGCAACCGCGGTAATATTCTCTGGCATTGTCCAGTCCGGTTTGGCTATTTATCAATGGTTGACACAAGAAGTATTAGCTTCCGCTTGGTTGGGCATGTCCTCCCAGGAAGTTTTCACCGGTGGCGTCTCCGTGGTGGAGAATGCCGGGCGGTGGCTGAGAGCCTATGGTTCTTTGCCCCATCCTAATATATTAGGCGGCTTTCTGGTGATCGTCTTCTGGTTGCTGGCGTGGTGGATTAAGAATGAAATCAGTGATCAAATCAATGTTAAAAAATGGCACCTATGGTTTGCTTGGGGTGGTCTTGTGTTGGTAACATCCGGCATAATTCTGTCTTTTTCACGGGCCGCCTGGGTGGCCCTGGTTATCAGCTTGGCAGCCTCCATTATTATTAAATACGGCCGAAAATATTTGTTTAGTCTTAACTGGCGGCAAGCTCTGAATCCTTCCTGGCTTCTTAAGATCGCGGCGGTAGTTTTGATAGTAGGTGTTTTTTGGTCCACGCAAGTGGGAGATTTGATGGTTGGTCGGTGGCAAGCTGATTCTCGATTGGAAGTATATTCTTTGCAGGGTCGCGCGGCGGGAATTACGGCGGCCAGTGATATTATTCGTCGTCACTGGGTGACAGGCTCCGGCCTGGGGAATTATACGACTCAACTACCGGCTGGCTACCCCGGGTACGCCTATCAACCGGTGCACAATACTCCGCTACTTATTTGGTCTGAATTGGGATTGCCGGGGATACTATTGGCACTGTCGTTGTTTTTGTATCTATTGCTCCCGCTTTTTCGCCAGCAACGATATGAGTTACTCGGTCTGTGGATCGCCTTAATAATTATTATAAACTTCGATCATTTTTGGTGGTCGTTGTATCCGGGCCTGATGTTTAGCGGACTGGCGATTGGTTGGTTGAGAAAGGGTACGCAGAATTAACTAACGGGTTGAGAAAAAATTAACCCATATTTACTGTTGAAATCTGACGATTCTTAATATCTATCCATGGTTTGGATTATTTTCATAGTACTACTTTTCCTTTCCGGTTTTTTTTCGGCGGCGGAAATAGCCTTTTTTACTTTACGACCGGCTGAGGTAAAAAACATGTTGCACCGACGGGAGAAACAGGCACACCTGATTTGGTTATTAAAAGAAAAACCACAGCAACTGTTGATTACCATTCTCATCGGGAATAATGTGGTGAATGTTTTGACGGCCTCATTGGCGACGGTACTGGCGATAGATTATTTCGGTGATGCTGGGATCGGTATCGCGACCGGAGTAGCCACGATCTTGGTACTAATATTTGGCGAGATTACGCCGAAGTCATTGGCACAGCGGCGACGAAAGTTTTTTGCGCAGTATTCAGCGCCGATACTTTATGGATTACGTATCTTATTGTGGCCTTTGGTGTGGCTACTGGTTCGGTTTAATGGTCTTTTTATCCGACGCTGGTCAGTTGAAAGCGAGAAGATTGTTACGGAAGAGGAGATAAAAGCTTTAACCCGCTTGGGAGTAGAGACCGGTGCTATCCGGTATCGAGAAAGGGAAATGATTGAGAAAATTTTTCGCTTGAATGATGTACCGGTGGGAGATATCATGACTTCACGCTACCGAGTGATTGCCCTCAATGGGGATATTAGTGTGGAACAGATTGCTCACTTTGCCAGTCAACAAGGTTTTTCTCGCTACCCCGTCTTTGTTGACCAGGAGGATTTGATCGTCGGCTATGTTCATAGTAACGATCTAATGAAAGCTTTAAACAGCGATCGGCGAGAAGATTTAGTGAAAGATTTAGCTCGTCCACTGGAAACAGTAGTGGAAGAGGATAAAATAGATAAAGTATTTCGTTACATGGTGAAAAGTGGCGAGCATATGTTGCAAGTCTGTCGCGCGGGAACAGCTGACTATATTGGTGTGGTGACTCTGGAAGATGTGGTGGAGGAAATAGTAGGGGAGATCAAGGATGAAACCGATGTCTCTTAAATTTGTCAAAAAATAAATCGCTTGTTCGGTCACATCGCTAGAGTATACTTTTGAGTTTCGTAAAATAGTCGAAAACATTGATTGATTCGGCTGGTTTCGGGTGCTTGACATTTCTCGACCGTCTGTTAAAATAGAAAGCGTATTTAGCACTCGGATGCTTTGAGTGCTAACATTAATCATTAATTTTTTACCGCTATGAAGTTGAAGCCTTTAAGTGACAATGTGGTGGTTAAACCCATCTCTCGGGAAGAAATCACCAAGTCCGGCATCATACTGCCCGACACCATTGGCAAAGAAAAGCCTGAACAAGGGGAAATTATAGCTATCGGTCCGGGTAAAGTGAAAGACGATGGTTCTCGTCAGGCTATGGACGTGGCTGTCGGACAGAAAGTAATGTTCAAAAAGTATAGTCCGGATGAATTTAAGATTGATGATGAAGAATACCTGGTGCTAGCGCAGGGGGATATAATCGCTGTGATTGAAGATTAGTTTTTTTATCTAACTTTTAATTTTATTTCTATGGCAAAACAAATTATTTATGAAGAGGAGGCTCGTCAGAGAATTAAACGTGGCGTCGATAAATTAGCCAATGCTGTGCGTGTTACCATGGGACCAAAGGGTCGCAACGTCGTGCTCGATCAAGGATATGGCGCACCCACTATTACCAAGGATGGTGTCACGGTAGCGAGAGAAATAGAGCTGGAAGATAAATTTGAAAATATCGGGGCCGAGTTGGTGAAAGAGGTGGCCTCAAAGACCAATGATGTAGCCGGTGACGGTACCACCACGGCGACTATCTTAGCACAAGCGATTATTGCGGAAGGGATCAAAAATGTTACCGCCGGCACCAATCCGTTGGCGATTCGGAGTGGTATAGAAAAGGGTGTCAGTGCTATTGTGGAGAGTCTGAAGAAGATTTCGCAGGAAGTTTCGACCACTGAAAAGATTGCGCAGGTTGCTAGCATTTCCGCCAATGATCCTGAGATTGGGAGGCATATTGCAGAGGCGATGGATAAGGTTGGTAAAGAGGGTGTTATTACCGTTGAAGAGTCCCAGGGATTTGGTATTGAAAAAGAAGTTGTAGAGGGTATGGAATTTGATAAAGGGTACGTATCCGCTTATATGGTGACCAATGCAGACCGTATGGATGCTGAGTATACCGATCCGTATATATTAATTACTGACAAGAAAATTTCTTCGGTGCAAGAGCTTTTGCCTTTGCTCGAAAAGGTGGCCCAGAGCGGTCGCAAGGAGTTGGTGATTATCGCCGAAGACGTTGACGGTGAAGCCATGGCTACGCTGGTGGTAAATAAGATTCGTGGTACCTTCAGTGCCTTGGCGGTCAAAGCACCCGGTTTTGGTGATCGACGCAAGGAAATGCTGCAGGATATCGCTGTATTGACCGGAGGCAAATTGATCTCCGAAGAGGTGGGATTGAAGCTGGAAAATGCAGATTTGGAGATGCTGGGGCAGGCACACAAAGTCAAAGCGACCAAAGATAAAACCACCATTGTTGAAGGTAAGGGAGACAAGGCTGAGATTGATAAAAGAATTGCTCAAATAAAGAAAGCGATCGTCGATAGTGATTCTGATTTTGATAAAGAAAAATTGCAGGAGCGACTGGCCAAATTGGCGGGCGGCGTAGCCGTCATAAAAGTCGGTGCCGCTTCGGAAGTGGAAATGAAAGAGAAGAAGCATCGGATTGAAGATGCTTTGTCAGCCACCAAGGCCGCTATTGAAGAGGGTATTGTTGTTGGTGGAGGCGTGGCTTTACTGCGCGCCGCTCAAGCACTGGAAGGTATTGAAGTGGAAGGTGAAGAGCAGGTAGGAATCGATATTTTACGTCGTGCACTGGACGCACCCATCAAGCAGATTGCCATCAACTCCGGCAAAGATGGGGCCGTCATCGCCGAGGCAGTCCGCTCCCGCCAAGGAAATGAAGGCTATAACGCTGCCTTGGATAAGTTTGAAGATCTAGTAGTAGCTGGTATTGTTGATCCGACTAAAGTAACGCGCAGTGCCTTGCAAAACGCGGCCTCTATCGCCGCGATCTTCTTGACCACGGAAGCGGTCGTGACTGATATTCCGAAGAAAGAGGAAGACGCGCCACACCAACATGGTGGCATGGGCGGAATGGGCGGCGGCATGCCGATGATGTAAAGGGGAGGCGAGGAAGCGTCGAAGCACAGAAGCGAAGAAATGACGATGATCGCAAATCTCGCTTCACCGCTTCCACGCTTCATCTCTCGTCGTTTATTGATTTTCGTGGAAAATTGGCGTATAATAGGATTATAAACTACCATTAACAGAAATCTATGTCACAAGAGTTTAATATTCCGGCGGAGAAAAGTCCTGATAAGGACGTGCAGGACAACGCTTTGTTAGCAGCTATCGGTTATATATGGATTCTATGTTTGATTCCGTTGTTACTGAAGCGCGATTCCAAATTCGCTCAGTTTCACGCCAAACAAGGTTTAATCTTGTTTATCATAGAAATTGTTGGTTGGTTGATATTCTGGATACCGGTGGTGGGTTGGCTACTTTTCATCGCCGTATTGGTCCTTTCCATAATGGGCATAGTCAATGCTCTTCAGGGCAAGTGGTGGGAAATGCCGTATTTGGGAACCTGGGCCAAGAAGATCAATATTAGCCACGATTAATTTTGTACTCTAAAATCCTAAGCCGTTTTGTGGTTTGGGATTTTTATTTACCATGACAATGACTAGAACCAAAATTATAGCCACCCTCGGACCGGCCGTGGATACTTATAGTAAAATCAGACAATTAATAAAAGCCGGTGTTGATGCCGCTCGTCTAAATATGTCGCACGGGGTGTATGCTGATCACCAAAGACAGATAAAATATGTTCGGCAAGCGGCGCGTGAGGGGCAGTCACCGGTACCGATTATTATTGATCTCCAGGGCCCTCGCATCCGGGTCGGTAAATTGCCCAAAGAGGGGAGAGAGTTGAAGCGTGGTGAAGTTGTACAAATTCATTTTGGTGAGGAAGAGTGTCATGATAAATCCTTCATACCGATCAGCAGTGAATTGCAACACAGATTAAATAAAGGTAACCGCATTTTAATTCACGACGGTTTGGTGGAGTTGAAAGTGCGCGCCGTTACCGCCAATCAGGTGACAGTCATCGTTACTCGCGGTGGTATGATATTTACGCACAAGGGTGTAAACATCCCCAATGTGCCGGTTAGCGGACCGGTGATCACCGCTAAGGATAAAAAAGATTTGCGCTTTGCCTGCCAACAAAAGGCGGAGTGGATTGCCTTATCATTTGTCGGGACGGCGGATGACATTCACGATCTGCGGCGCCAATTACAAAAGATAAAGAACGGTGCGGCGATTAATATCATGGCCAAGATTGAGCGACCGGAAGCGGTGAAGAATATTGACGCCATTATCGCCGCCGCTGATGGAATTATGGTGGCTCGTGGTGATCTGGGTGTGGAGATGACTCAGCCCAAAGTACCAGTTGTACAGAAGCAGATTATCGCCAAATGCATGGCGGCGGCTAAGCCGGTATTAGTAGCGACGCAGATGTTGGATTCTATGATTGTTAGTGCCATTCCGACGCGCGCCGAGGTATCCGATGTGGCCAACGCCGTGTTTGATCATACGGATGCCGTCATGCTTTCCGGCGAGACAGCCTTTGGTCGGTACCCACTGCCCGCTGTGCGGATGATGCGACAGATAATACACGAAGCGGAAAAATCTCCTTTTGACGACGTGGATAGGATAATCTTCCAAGGGAAAAAATACGATCCGTACAAGGCGGTGGCACAGTCCGCCTTTGATTTGGTGGCGGAGACAAAGGCCAAAGCTATCATTGTATTAAGTCGGCACGGCATTTCAGCCCGCATGGTAGCACGACACCGTCCCGAGACACCGATCGTGGTAATGGTATCCGATGAAGTAATTTGTCGGCAACTCAATATTGTTTGGGGCATAACGGCTTATAAAGTACCGGTTAAAAATAATCTTGATAAACTAGTACAGCAAGCCATTGAGCTGGCGAAAAAACACAAACTGGTAAAGAGGGGTGATCGAGTGGTTATAGTCACCGGCCAGCCGGTGGGCAAGGCGAAGCACGCCAATATGGTGGAGGTGTATGAGATATAGGTGAGTCCTTGAATTCGGTGACGGTGACGGTATCGCTGCCCGCCTATTTTTGCGGGTCAACAGTAGTTTTAAAACGGGCCGCGACACCGATGTCCGAACGTCACCGTATAACGATACCCGATCGAACCAGGCCCTACTGAAGGAGGAAAGGAAGAAGGAAGTAGGAGGCGTGGACGTGAGAAAGTGAGGAGAAAGGAAGAAGAATGTAGGAAATAACAATGAAATAGAAATATTAAGATAGGGGCTAGTTTTAGCCTTTTTTTGATGGTTGTACTTGACAAATTTATTGAAAAGGTGTATATTTCAACATTAAACGAAACATTAACAAAATAAATAGGAAAAAAATGAAAGAGAAAAAATCTCTTATTGGTATTGGTCTTTATGTATTGACTATGATAGGTTTTATTGCCGGAGGCTTTGTATTAATTGACTTGTTGCCAAAGGTGGGGACGGCGGTATTTGCGGAAATTAATGCCGCTCCGGTACTGTTTAGCACTATGGCGAAGTATTGCTTGGTTGTAGGGTTGATTGTGGCGATATCTTTGTTAGTCACAAGAAAACGACTTTCCACCAATTGGAGACCTAGTGTGTGGCTTTTCGTTTCCATCGGCTATTTAGCCATCTGTGAGTATGGCTCCAATTTGTCATTCATTATAGCCACCGTGGGAGGATGGTATGTATTTCTCCTTAATAACTTTATTAAGGAGAGGAAGTATTTGCTCTCACTCAGCGAAGTGGAGCATCAATCCCTAAGAAGAGAGGTTTTGCAATGACCAAACTAACTTTCATCCGCATTCTAGCTACTGTAGCTACAGGAGCGTTATTTGTACTACTGATCGTCTTCTTGGCTAGGATTGAGCATTTAAGTGATGAACCGGAAATTACTGGTATGACTTTCCCGTTGATACTGATTGCAGGAGTCTTCGGTATACCGGCTCTTGCACTGAGTGAATACACCGATCTTGAATACTTAAGACTAGTTCCAATATGGGCAGCCATATTTGTACTTGTTTGGATCTTTTTTCCAGTGGCCATTCTTACAATATTCTTCCTTCTGTCAGCCATTGCGTTGTTTGGGAGAATTGTTTATAAACTGGGTAGGCCATAGAGAATTAGAAAAAATAGCACCTCGGATTTTAAAAATCCGGGGGCTTTTTTATTTCCACAGCAGAAACTATTTTATTATACGGGCGCCTCTATTTCTAAATGAAGCGAGGAAGCGCCGAAGCGGTGAGGCGTGAGTTTTTTTAAACATCGTCGCTTCCTCGCTTCGGCGCTTCCTCGCCTTATCCTCATGCTTCCGCCTCCCACGGTTTTGTTGTATAATAACGACGCCTTAATCAAACAAAATTACTTATGATAAAATTATTCGCGTCTTTAACTAATCGTGTCAATCGTGATCAGCGCAATGTGCTGTGGTTTTCGGAGCTGACGAACCAAGATGTCGGCCTAGTGGGTGGCAAGAACGCTTCTTTGGGAGAGATGTATGCCAAGCTGACTAAATACGGCGTCCGCATTCCCAATGGTTTTGCGGTGACGGCTCATGCTTATCGTCAATATCTGGACTATAATGATATGGATGAGAAGATTCGGAAGGCTTTGCGAGGTTTAAGAACTCATGATATTGCCGATCTGTCCGCGCGCGGCAAAAAAGTACGCGATATTATAATGAAAGGTGAATTTTCTCCTGAACTGAAGAGCGACATTATCAGTGCTTACGGGAAATTGAGCAAAAAATCCAAAAGAACAAATATTGATGTAGCGGTGCGCTCATCAGCTACTGCCGAAGACCTGCCGTCGGCTTCTTTTGCCGGACAGCAGGAAACGTATTTAAATATTGTGGGAGAAAAAAATCTTCTGGAGGCCGTGAAAATGTGCATGGCTTCTTTGTTTACCGATCGCGCGATCAGCTACCGTCAGGATCGGGGATTTGATCATTTTCAAATAGCGCTTTCCGTGACGGTGCAGGTGATGGTGCGGTCTGATCAGGCCGGTAGTGGCGTTATGTTTTCTATAGATACAGAGTCCGGATTTGAGAACGTGGTGGTCATCAACGCCGGTTGGGGTTTGGGCGAGTTGGTAGTCAAAGGACAGATAACGCCGGATGAATACCATGTTTTCAAAACCGCTTTGGATAAAAAGTTCAAAGGTAAAGTGATGAAACCTATTATCGGCAAGGAAGCCGGCGCGCAGGAGATAAAAATGGTCTATGATACAGGGAAAAAGTCCCCCGTCAAGTTGATCAAAACCAGCGCCCATGAAAAGAGAAGCTATGTTTTGACCAATGAGGAGATCCTGCAATTGGCACACTGGGCGGTAAGAATAGAAAATCACTATGGGCGACCAATGGACATGGAGTGGGCAAAAGATGGCCGTACCGGTAAACTTTTCATCGTCCAAGCCCGACCGGAGACGGTGGAATCGCAGGAGAATAAAAATGTTCTAGTCGAGTACAAATTAACACAAAAGGGAAATATTTTAAGCAGTGGTGCGGCGGTCGGTTCCAAGATTGGTCAGGGTCAGGCACAGATCATTAAGAATGTTAGTGAGATAATCGAGTTCAAGGCCGGGAATGTTTTGGTGACAGAGATGACCGATCCCGACTGGGAGCCGATCATGAAAAAAGCAGCGGCGATTGTGACAAATTCCGGTGGCCGGACTTGTCATGCCGCCATCGTATCGCGGGAGTTGGGCATTCCCTGTATCGTCGGTACGAAAACAGCAACTGAAGACATCAAAGACGGTCA
>JANLIN010000041.1 GCA_024654345.1 Candidatus Komeilibacteria bacterium | reverse complement strand
ATTACAGTAGCGGTTGCTGCTTTGTTGAACTGCCATTCTATACTATTAGCATACAGAAATAACACCATCGCCGGTAGGGCTGCGCCTGTAAATATTAATATAAGTACTTCGTTATTGGAATGCCAAATCATTAGGCAGAAAATAGCAGCCATAGCTGTAAAGCAGGCAATTATCCATTGTGGATGGGTATTTGCAAAAATTGTCGATATTAGTAAGATAGCAAAAAGGGCGACGGATATGAAGTAAAGACTGTCAGCCGGGAATACTAACAGCTGATGCTCGATACCAAATTGAGTGAAGAGATTGCCAGCTAGGTCCACTCTCGCCAGCAAAAGAAATATAATCGCTAGCACAGACATTATTATTTGTGCCACCACTAAGCGTTTCATAGCACCTCCTGAATTTGTTAAGGAATAAAACAACATTAAACTATCATACGCCCACCTAACTGTCAATTAGCTATAGGGTGTCTATTTTATAAAAAAAATCCCCGCCTGATGTTAGACGGGGACATGTTAAACTATAAGGCCAATCAATACGATTGTTAAGCCTTGAAATACCGTAGTGGTCAATGTTTTTTTGATTGGCCAGGCTACTTTGTCGCCGTATAAGAACAGAACAAGTGCTAGCAAACAGATGCCAGCTATAATTAGAAAAAATTCTTTTTCATTAATATACCAGGCCATTAACCAGAAAACACCGGCGATAGCGGCCATAGAGGCTATCAGCCACTCCGGATTGGTCTTTTCGAAAATCGCTGACAGCAGTAAAACCACGAATAAGGCAAGGAATGTAAAAATGAGACTGTTCCCCCTGAATGCCACGAGTAGTTGTTCGTCGTTGGTGAGTGGAACGGGATTGCCAACCCAGTCCGTTCTGGACAGTAAAAGAAGAGCGATTGTTATTACTGACACTACTATTTGTGCCAAAAGCATACGCTTCATGAAACCTCCTGAAATTTTTAGTGTACAAAATCGCTCTTAAGTTAGCACAAGTTTATACCTTAGTCAATTGGCTTATAGCGGTGGGAAAGTATATAATATACTCATGAAAGAAATCATCAGTCGGGGTAACCATACTATCAAGGAGCTGAAGAAATTGCAGCAAAAGAAATTCCGTTATCAACAACGGGCTTTTATGGTGGAAAATATCGTCACTGTCAAAGATGCTTGGCAAGTTAGTGGTGTTAAACCGCGCGTGCTGTTCGTAACAGCGTCGGTTTTGAGTCACCACCCGTGGCTGGAAGAGGTTACAAAGGGTGGAGATATTTTTGTTATTACTCCGGAAGTAAATGAGGTGGCGTCGGAGCTCGACACTCCGACCGGATTGGTGGCGGTGTATGATTTTATCGAACATGAGCTAGACTGGGAGACAAACTTTGTCTATTTGAATAAAGTCGCTGATCCGGGCAATCTGGGGACCATCCTACGTTCAGCGGCGGCCTTTGGTATTAAAAATATAGTTTTAGATAAGGGTTGTGTAGATCTGTACAATGCCAAGGTAATTCAAGCCGCCAAGAATGCGATTTTTTTGTGCAATTTCGGTTTTGACCAAGGAAATTTATGGGCCGAATTAAAATCCAAGATGCCGGTAGTTACAAGCATAGTGACCGGAGGCGGAGGGATAAATTTTAATACTGCCGGACCGATTTGCCTGCTGATCGGTAGCGAGTCGCACGGCGCTGATAAAGAGTTGGTGGAGCAGGCCGACCATACTATCAGCATACCGACCAGTGGCGCCATTGAATCTTTAAACGTCGGTGTGGCGGCTTCGATACTTTTTTATGAATTATATAAAAAAAATAAAGACTGATTTTTATTATTAATAAAAGACTATGGTGTTACTATGGGTTCTGGTATTCATAATTTCACTGATTGTTCTGGTAAAAGGAGCGGATTGGCTCCTGGGTAGTGCCGAGAAAATAGGTTTAGCCGCCGGTTTGTCACCGTTTATTATCGGGGTGACCATTGTTGGTATCGGGACATCATTCCCGGAAATGATATCCAGTTTATTAGCCACTTTTCGTGGGGCCGGTGAATTGGTTGCGGCCAATGCCGTGGGTTCTAATATCGCCAATATTTTATTGATAATCGGTATTTCGGCGATAGTGGGGCGCAAGCTTATCGTTACCAAAAGTTTGATTGATTTGGATCTGCCACTATTGGCTATATCTACCGGACTAGTCTGGTTCGTTTTGAGTGACCGCGTGGTGGAGTGGCCAGAAGCTTTATTACTGGTACTGGCCTACGGAGTTTATTTTGGGTATACACTTTTTTTCAAGGATGATAGTCCTGATGATTCACAGACCAACGTTTTGCCGGGACGCGATACGCGTCGCCACCAACATAGTATGACGTCACAAGTGACGGCAAAAAAGGTGAAACGACCACGTTTACAGGTAAGTGATTTTGGTTGGCTTGCCCTCGGTTTAGTCGGACTTTATTTTGGTGCCCAGTACATGATTGAGTCGGTGGTACAACTGTCCGTCTTATGGGGAATTGGCGCTGACGCCATAACATTGTTTGCTGTCGCTGTGGGTACATCTCTGCCTGAGCTTTTGGTTTCCGTCAAAGCCGCTATGAATAATAAGTCGGAAGTGGCGATCGGCAACATCCTCGGGTCAAATGTTTTCAACCTTCTGGGCGTGATCGCCGTGCCGGCTTTTTTCGCTACTCTACCGGTGGACGAGAAAACATATACTATCGGTCTACCGGTTATGATTATTGCCACAGTTTTCTTTGTTATTTCCGGTATATCACGTCGGATTCATATTTGGGAAGGCGCTATGTACGTGATCTTTTATGTCCTGTTTATTTTGAAATTGTTTGGGATCCTTTAAACGGAGGCAGAAACAGTGAAGAGTGAAGAATTAGTAAATACGAATTTTATGGCGGAAATCATTACCATCAAAACTCCAGACAATATCCTGCTTGATGGGCTATGGTTGGGGCCACCTAAGCCGGAAAAAATTTACGTTTATATCCATGGCCTTTCTAGTTCTGTGTTCAGTGGGTTAGAGCTGCTAAATCTACTTATTGATAGGAAAACGGCTGTCCTGACTTTCAATAATCGAGGCCACGATAAAGTAACCCGCGTGCGCAAAATCGATAAAAAATCAGCCAAGGGCTACCAGTCGCTGAGAGCTGGAGGCGCTCACGAAAAATTTACGGACTGTGTTTATGATATTGAGGGAGCGATTGGTCTGGCTCGTAAATCTGGCGCAAAGCAGATACTCTTGCTGGGCCACTCAACGGGCTGTCAAAAGATTGCGTATTATTTGGCGAGCCGGCCTCAGCCCCGTTTGGTTAAAGGAGGTATTCTATTGAGTCCGATCAGCGATTATGCCGCTATTTCTCATATCTATGATAAAAAAACGTTAAACAAAGTGGTAACGCGAGCGAAGAAAATGGTCAGAGAAAGACGCGGTCACGAAATTCTCCCCTTGGATATCTGGTCGGGATATGATGATGCGCAACGCTGGCTGAGCCTTTATACGCCCCATAGCGCAGAAGAAATATTTACATATTCTCAACCTCGGAAAAGACCAGTCACCTTTAGAAAAGTCAATCATTCGTTGTTGATCGTTTGGGCGCAGGCGGATGAATTTCAGGATCGACCGACATCGTAAATTGTAAACTGGTTTAACAAGCATAAGAACCGACGATCACAGGTTGTTGTGGTTGAAGGCGCGACCCATTCTTTTCGAGCTTATGAAAGAGCGGTCGCTGAAATTATTAATAATTGGTAGAGGGGTTGTTTTTTGTGGCAAGTTTGTTATTATAAGAAAAAAGGAGAAAAAATTGCACATTTTACAAAATATGAGTGATGCACGGGTGGTGAGATATGATAAACTTAAAAAGGAAGTTACATATTTTAACGGTCAGATAGAACTTATTGCCGTCGTTTGTGGTATCGACCCTCGACAGCTGGAAGAGGATATTATTGACTTTGCGTGCGAGAAAGACTTTGAATTCCTGATTTCTGATTATGCAGTTTATCGAATCTACACCATATTTGGTTCAAGTGATGAGTATCAGGCCATCATAACGAAGTTTGTCTATAAATACTGCCATAATAATTAAAAACCCAGCTTCTCGCTAATAGCTGGGTTATTTTTTTTAACATATGGAAAAGTCTTTCAGACCTTGGTTGACGGCTGTTTTGGCCAAATACACGGAGTCGTCCACTATGGCAATGGCACTAATATTTTTGCCATTGTAGCGAAGCAATTCTTTCCACAAATTAAGATCCGTTACTTTCATCCAGTGCTGTTCGTAGATATTCCACCAGCGCTCGCCACAACTGCATTGAAAGCAACCGCGAGGAAACTTATTTTGTGTAGCCCGCTGCCAATCAAACGTACCGAAAGCAAAATTATCTCTCAGTGTC
>JANLIN010000002.1 GCA_024654345.1 Candidatus Komeilibacteria bacterium | reverse complement strand
ACAGAACGCCAACTCAGTCGTTTTTGCCACCTCCGGGGCCGGTAAAAGCTATACGGTCAAATTGGAGATTCTGCGTAGTCTCATGATGGGCGCCGATGTCATAATTATTGACCCGGAGGCAGAGTATAAATATTTGGCGGATGCCGTGGGTGGTACGTTTGTAAATATTTCCCTCAATTCGGAGAGTAAACTCAATCCTTTTGATCTACCGCGCGGAATCGGTGGTGATAATAAGCCGGCCGATATCATCCGGAGTGCCGTTATTACTATTAAAGGGTTACTACGTATCATGTTGGGTGATTTTACTCACCAGGAGGATTCATTGATAGACCGGGCGATTTTGGAAACCTATGCCAAAAAAGATATTGGACCGGAATCAGATCTATCTACCATTGAGCCGCCGTTGTTGTCCGATTTGGAGCAGGTACTGGCGGGCATGGAGGGGGGTGAGGATATAGCGCTTCGTTTGAAAAAATATACGGAGGGCACATTTGCCGGATTATTGAATAATTACACCAACGTTGACATGCAGAATCAGTTAGTAGTCTTTTCTGTTCGCGACCTCGAAGACGAGTTGCGACCGGTCGGAATCTATACGATCGTCAATTATATATGGAACGTCGTGCGCTCGGAGATGAAAAAGAGAATTCTAGTGATCGACGAAGCTTGGTGGTTGATGCAGAGGGAAGAATCGGCAAAATTCATATTTGCGTTGGTGAAAAGAGCGCGTAAGTATTATCTGGGTGTTACCACCATCACACAGGACGTCAATGACTTTTTGAATAATGATTATGGTCGAGCTATAGTCACCAACTCCGCCCTACAGATCTTACTGAAACAATCACCGGCGGCGATAGATAATATTCAGAAAACTTTTATGCTGACGGAGGGCGAGAAGTACTTACTATTGGAAGGTGGCGTTGGGACGGGTATATTTTTTGCCGGTACGAAGCATGCCGCTCTGCAAATAGTCGCTTCTTACGCCGAAGATCAGATAATAACTTCGGATCCGCGTCAGTTACTGGAAATTGAGGAAGCTAAGAAAGAGTTTGCCGAGGAGCAAGAAAAAGGCTATTAAAATATATATTATTATAATTCAAAGCTATGTATATCAATAAACGCAGATTATTTATCATCGGCGGAGCGGCTCTGCTCTTGGTGCTTATCATAGTTCTCTTGGTCCTGTGGAATCGGGGCCATGAGCCGTCGGATACATTGGTGAATGAACCGCAGATCTTCGATCAACAAAACCCGAATGACGAAGCTTCACTTCGTCCGGGCCAAAACGTCACCAATCCCGATGAAGATGGCGCCAAGTCGGCCGCCAAGAATTTCGTGGAAAGATACTTCAGCTTTTCCAATCAAAACTGGGGCGAAAATATAAATTTGTTACAGAACAAAATGACAGCGGCGATGCGCACTCAGGCACAGACAGATCTGGAAAATTGGCGAGAGCTCTATGATAACCAATTTTACTACGGTGTGTCCGCCAAGGTACTTAGTCAGACTGATCCGACCGGTGGCATCCAGTCAAAAACCCTTGAACAGCAGGTCCAGCTACAAGTCACGAGCGAGACCAATCAAGACATTCAGTATGCCAGCTATTCGGTGGAACTGGTGAAAAGTGGTGATCGCTGGCTGATAAATTCATTAACCAAGAAATAAATGGCCGATGAGCGCCAGCAATGGCAGGATGAACTGGCGGCGGGGAAGGGTCGGGAGAAATTTAGCCGTTACCCCGAGGCCAAGGTGAATAAGTTGCCGGAATTACCTAAGGTTCGAGAGAAGGTTAAGTTGATGAAAATCGGCGAGCCACTGCCGGCGGGAATGCCGTCGGGAAAGGACAAGACGGGAAAAAATACCGAAAAGTGGAGTGATGAATTACAGCAAGACAGATTGTCACAGAGGATGGCAATGTTGCAGAAAACAATGATGAAAGATCCGCGGATGAAATTGGCCGGCGCGGTCATCGGTCAGGAGCGTCTTAACAATTTAATCATCGGCAAGTCCGTTTCCAAATGGATATACAGTCTCTGTGCCGCCAGCTTCGAGCCGGTGAGTGGTTTTTTTTCCGCCAACGCGGCCTTTGGTATTTGGGTGGTCGCCTTCTTGATGGGAGACAAGTTGCGGAGCTATGGCATTCCGATCAAGGTTGGTTTTTTGGACGGGATGGCCGCCAGCTTCGTTTTTGCCATGTGGTGGGCAATAGTGCTGGCGATTGTGATTCTCATCGCCACCATTGCCTATTGTACCCCCAGCCTGACAAATATTGGTAATACCATTGAATGCACAGCCGCTATTTTTTTCTAAACATATGAGTAGTAAACTAAAAAAAATTCTGATCGTGGTCGGTTTCATCATCCTGGTGCTTGTATTGGCCTGGCTGATTTATACTTTATTTTTTCGCACCGCCATCGAATCGGTGAATAACGAACCGGCGGCCAATCTCCCACCGATAAATGGCTTGCCGGCGGTCAATGATGGATCTTTTAATCAGCCGGTAAATCAGCTTGATAGCGGTTTACCGCCGCTGACGGGTGAACCCGGTGACACGACGGGTTCGGATTTGCAAAGAGAGGCAAAACCAGTCACGCCGGCGCGCGTCAGTGGCGTTGCTTTGACGGGTCGCGATGAACTACGTTATTACAACCGTGAGGATGGTAAGTTTTATCGTTATGTAAATGGACAGCCGTCCGAGCTTTCGGACAAAATTTTTTTCAATGTGGAGGAAGTCACTTGGTCACGCAATGGCGATCGGGCTGTGCTGGAGTACCCGGACGGTTATAATATCGTCTATGATTTTCGCCGTGATAAGCAGATATCTTTACCGCCGGAACTGGAGGATTTCTCTTTTGATAACTCCGGCGACAAGATAGCGGCCAAGGCTATTACCGGACAGGCGGATAATAATTGGGTGGTGACGGCCAATTACGACGGCTCGGGTCTGAAATTTATTGAGCATCTGGGTGACAAGAAAGATGACGTGCAAATCAATTGGTCACCGGCCGGAGAAATAATCGCCACCTACCGAGAGGGCATAGATTTTGAGCGGCAAGAGGTGTATCCGATCGGTCAATCGGGCGGAAATATAAAATCTTTGGTCACCGATGGACGAGGATTCGAGGGTTCTTGGTCCCCCCAAGGCGACTATATGCTCTACAGTGTTTACAATACTTCCAGTAGCTATAAGCCGACACTGTATCTGGCGGATATGGGTGGTGACTACACGGGTAGTTTCAAACTGAACTTTGGCATCAATACCTGGTCACACAAATGTACTTTTGGTATCGACTCGCGCAAAGTGTACTGTGCCGTGCCGGAAAAATTACCGCAGTTATCAGGCATTTTCCCGGAACTGGTGGGAGAATCCAATGATCAGTTTTATGAAATAGATTTATCTACCGGTGGTCGTCGTTTGCTGGGAATTCCGCAGGGTGCCGGTGTCAATGCCACCCAGCTGAATATCTCCGCCGCCGGTGATGTCGTTTATTTTGTGGACCAAAATACGGGACAATTAAAATCAATGCCTCTGCGTTGACCCTATTTTTTAAGTAACCATCACAGCCTCTTTGGCAGAATAAAATGATTCAATTCCGAAAAATAATTATAGTTGCGGTTTTTGTCAGCTTTGTTCTTATAATGGCGGCGCCCGCTCAGGCCAAGACTCAGCTCCGACTGCAGTCATCGATCCCGGGGAGTAGTTTCCAAGAAGGAACCGCCATTACCATTGGCCCGGATACGTTGGGAAACTATCTAAACGCCATCTATTCCTACGGTATCGGTTTGGTGGCTGTCCTAGCGGTAGTGATGATCATTCTGGGGGGTTTCCAGTGGATCTTTGCCGCCGGCAACACTTCCCGTATTGATGCCGCCAAAACCACTATAATTAGCGCTTTGGTCGGTCTAGGATTGGCCTTGGGGTCGTATTTGATACTGGCTACTATCAGCGTCGAGCTGGTGGAGCTCAGGCCGCTTAACGTCCGTGAAATAAAGATCACCGCCATGGGCTGTCCCGGTAATATTTCCACCTGTGATTCGGTTAACACTCAGACGGTGGAAGGCATTAAGGGGCTGGGCGAAGAGGCGTTGACAAAACTGGGCTTGAATATAAACAGTTCCAATCTATTGGCCGATGTCTGTCAGAGCACAGAGGTGCATAAGGCGTGTGGCCTTCCTTCCGGACTGTGTTATTGGGGAACTAAAGACGCGGCTGGGACGGGTGAATCAGGCGCCAAGTGCATCACTCTTTTGGAGAAAAACTGTACGCAGCCAGGCAATAATGATCCGCTTTGTAAAGTTAATGGCACCCAGTATTATTGCAACGGTGTCAATAAAAAATGTTCACTGGGGGCGGTGGGTTCAACTTGTAGTCGTCATGATGAGTGCAACAACGGAGCGGGGCTGATATGTCTCAATCAGAGATGCCAGTCGGGTGAGATTGAAGCCGGGCAGACAGGATTTCTATGTAGCTCTACAGGAGAATGTGATGTGGGAAATGATTTTGTTTGTACAGATACGTATACACAAGATATTTGTGTTCAAGCTTATAGCTGTGATGTGGCTGTGGATTGTCAAAATTATCCGGATTCGGGATATGTGCAAGAAACGTATGTATCTCCAAATGGCGATATGATATTTGGCTTGCGCTGTGAAAATAGTTACTGCGATTGTGGCGATGTAATCGGTGGGTCAGAAACAGACGGTTGTAAGACGGGTTACAAGTGCATAGATACGGACGGAATAAATGGCGCTGATGCCGATGTTTGCGTACCCGAATAGATATGATCAAAAACAAGAAAATTTTCATATGTGCCAAGTGTGACGCTCAGTATCCGAAGTGGACCGGGCGCTGTTTGGAGTGCGGTGGGTGGGGGACTATTCAGGAAGATGTTGTTATTGAGGGTGAAAAAAAGTCCACTCTCGGTCGAGCGGCGGAGATGACTGATTTGAGTCAGGTTGATTCTCAAGACCTGGCCCGGATACAGACCGGGCTGGCGGAGTGGGACGGAGTTTTGGGCGGTGGTATTGTGAGGGGAAGTTTAGTTCTTCTCGGCGGTGATCCGGGGATCGGTAAATCAACTCTAGCCTTACAGATAGCCGTGCTGGCCAAGAAGACTGTATATGTATCGGGTGAGGAGTCCGAACAGCAAGTGGCACAACGCTCACGGCGACTCACTGAGAAGGGAAATATTTCTTTTTTGGCCGCCACCAATGTGGAAGATATTATCGCTACCCTGAGGAAAAATAAGCCGACGCTGGCGGTGATTGATTCCATCCAAACCATGTACTCGCACGATATCGCCGGTGAAGCCGGTAGTGTCTCTCAAGTCAGGGGTGTGACGGTGAAACTTCTGGAAATAGCCAAACGAGACGGTATTGCCATTATCTTGATCGGGCACGTTACCAAAGAAGGGGCCGTGGCCGGACCAAAAACATTGGAACATCTTGTGGACGCTGTTCTGTACTTGGAAGGTGACAAGTATCAGCAGTATCGTCTTTTGCGTTCGGTAAAAAATAGATTCGGTGCCACGGGAGAAGTGGGTGTCTGGGAAATGACCAGTGGTGGCTTACGGGGGGTCAAAAACCCGGCGGCTGTCTTCATCGAACATCGGCAACCACAAAGTGGCAGTATTATTACCGCCGTGGCGGAGGGTAGTCGGATTTTCTTGGTTGAAGTCCAGGCTTTGGTAAACAAAACTAGCTATGGCTACCCGCGCCGACTGGCAGTCGGCTTTAGCAATCAAAGGCTGGAGATTATTCTAGCGGTGCTGACAAAAAAATTAAAATTGCCGCTGGGGAATTATGACGTGTATATAAATGTCGCCGGGGGCATGAATCTGCGTGAGCCGGCGATGGACTTGGCGGTCGCGACCGCCATTCTGTCCGCTTTTTATGATAAAATATTGGCCAAAGAGTCTCTGGTATTCGGTGAGATTGGTTTGGGTGGTGAACTGCGCCCGGTGGTGAACACCAAAGAAAGGATCAAGGAGGCGATGAAACTGGGTTTCACGCAGATCCACTTGCCGGCACTGAATATTAAAGTAAGTCTGGACAAAGTGAAACTAAAACAACACGCCGACCTGTCCAGTTTAGTCAAAGAGATGAAATAAAAAAACCAGGTTCATTGTGAACCCGGTTTTAAAGCCTATTTAGTCAGTAGCATTTTTTTGACAGCCGTCTGATCGCCGGCTGTTATTTTATATATGTACGCGCCACTGTTAATAGACCCGGCCATAAAGGTGACGGCGTATTCACCGGCGCCCTGGACGGTATTAACCAGGGTTTTTACCTCCTGCCCCAGGATGTCAAATACTACTAAAGATACGTGGACATCTTCTGTTAGGGAGTATTTGATAGTAGTGCTGGGATTAAAGGGGTTAGGATGGTTGCTTACCCAAAATTGTCTTGAAGCAGGGTCAGACACATTACTTATTGTCTCTTCCCTTACGCTGTATATAAACTTTCCCTCTTGCAGTAAAATCTCGTTCTGGTCGTTAATATGGAAGTCTAGTCCAGGAGAGTTGTATGTTCTGATCCGATTAAATTTCTTATCACAGACTGTCAACATCAATCTACTATTCTGCGAGTCCCAGAATAATATGAGGATCAAATCATTTCGCGACAACATTCCATACGTATATTCACCGCCTATCTGATGCAGTGGATTGTCCAGAAGACAGCCGTTCTGATAGACTGATGTAGCAGTTCTCATCAAGGGGCTGGCTTCAAATATAGGCGGGTCGATAAAAGTGTAGGAACTGATAAAACACTCTTCTTTGAAGGTTTGGTCAAACTGTATTTTGTAGGTCATTTCCGTAGAATCTGTAGCGAACATTGTGATTGGCGCGCTTGTCGTGAAGTAGTCACTAACAGAGTGTACGGCATACGAGGGAAGAGAGGTCGCCCCGTTTCTGTCGTGGTAGGCGGAGTAATAATCTCCTGCCCCGGTAATATAGTGACTAAATCTTGAATAAAGAACCCCACAATCATCTTGATTAATAATCGGCGTAAACTTGCACCAATAATTCCAATCAATCGGAACGTGAAATATGGATTCATCCCAATTAAATCCATAATCATCACTCCTTAAGATTCGCACCACCCATGAATCACCCCCTACGTCAGCCCATAGACTATATATGGATCCATTCCGGTAAAAGCACATCAGAAATGAAAGAGCTCCGGATACGTGATCAGACATACGGATTTGCCACTCCTCGCCATCCTTGACCCACAGTCGGAAATATGGACCATATTCAATAACGGCCTTAAATGCCTGTGTGTAACTTAAAATTTTGTTGAAGTTATACGCAGAATCATCAAGCGGTACTTGATCTATAAACTCCAACATCAAGCTCGAGTCCATATCTCCTCTCACGGGAGAGGAATTAGGCATCAGTTCAGAATCTCCCATTTTGACACCATACGGTGTCGCTACCATCATTTGTGGCTGAGCCAAGCTGACGGTCAGCATAAGACATAACATGGCGAATACATGCACTAGCATTCCAACCTCAATTTGTGAATAAATTTTAAGGATCTTTGAATTTGTTACTATACACGTAAAATAGCATTATGTCAACCCAAAGGAAAAAAAGAAAAGGACTCGTATTATCGAGTCCTTGTTTTAAAACTAATCGCCGCAACAATTTTTGCAGCAGTTTCTAGTCGGTTTTTCGAGAAAGTCCTCTAGGGGAACTCTCCTTTTACAGCCGCTGCTGTTGCAGAGGTCTGTGAATGTTCCCCTCAGAAAGTGATTAAATTGCCCCAGTAGTCGGGGAATAGGGGACTTCTGTCGCATAGACGCCGATCGGATCTCCATAGTGAGATCATTTTCGGCTTCCTCAAACTCCTCCTTTCTTTCGATATTGACGCGTAAAATCTCCAAAGAGATTTTTATATCGTCGTCCTCGCATAGTTTATCAACTAAGGAGTTGACAATCTTTGCCTGTTCCGCTTTCTTTAACCGGCAACGTTTGTTATACGGCACCGCGTTGGGGTTTAGAAGCAGGTTGGAAATTGGTTTTAACGTATCAGGCAGTCTAATGCCTGTGGTGGTCGCTGTGGACGCATTACTCATGTGAGTCCTCCTGTGTTTGATTGTGGATTATGTATACCCGAAACGGGATTATTAAGAAACTTTTAGTCTTAAAAAAAATGAAGAGCCGGCAAACCAAACCGGCTCTCCTGTTCATTGAATAATGGGCCGCCTTTGGCGACTCACCGTACGTTAAAAAATGTTCAAGACTAATGGATAAATAGTAACAAACATGTTGGTTGGTGTCAACGCGGTTACGGATAAAAAAGGTATATGATAAATATTATGAGCTAATATTAGCTAATTGTGTGTCCGAAAACGGTAAATCGGAGAAGCCTGGGCTTCTCCGCGCCTTCCTATACCCCCCCGTACCCCTTGACAAATATAAGGAGATATGATATAGTACCGTAAAGTAACATAAGTACCTTGAAAAAAAATAAGAATAAATCTTTCCTGAGTTCAGGTATGGATGAGACTTTCTAACATCACTGACCAGTTGGCGGTGAATATTCAATCACAAAAATAGGAGGCACCAGATGGGCCATCTAACAGTTCAATTAATTGTCAGGGCTCTCATTGAGTTGGAAATCAATAACCCCCAAAAAACTTCGGCGGTTAAAGATTGCATAAACTTAATGGGGCTCGCGCTTGAGGAAATGTTCAAGTGTGGAGCATGCCCACCAAATATACCACAAAAGTTCCGCCTTCTGCGTAGGGCGGAGATAGAAAGGAAGACAAAAATGTTCAAGAAGAATTTCACAGCCAGTACAGAGGAGTTTAAGGATAAGAATATTAAATTTTTTGAAGCTCTTGAAAGTACCGGTAAAATAGTTTACGACAGAAAATCAGACAATCGCGATATATACTTTGATCTTCTTTGGGTCAACAAGAATTCGGTAGATGAAAATTGCATTCCGGCCCCGGTTTTTTTAGATATTATTGGTGCGAACGTTTCAGTTACCCGCAGATCGCAGATTCTGGATCTTCTCAAAGAGAAAGAAATTGAGGTTGAATACTTGGAAAATGATTTTTTCTCTGATGAAGAGTTGGATGACGATGAGAAGATGAGGAAATTTGTAATGAAATCTCCCTCATGCATATATCTCACCAGTGAAGACTCGTCTCTCCGAGATGATAAGGAATTAATTCTTTCCTTTTTTAAGGACCCCTCACAAGAGATGATTAGTGGACCACAAATACTCCAGTACCTGTCTGATCGTCTTAAGGACGATAAGGATGTCGTTAAGCTGGCGGTTCAGGTTAAGGGGGAGAGTCTTGAGTATGCGTCTGAAAGGCTTAAGAATGACAAAGAAATTGTCACCATAGCTGTAAGTGATTACGGCTGGAACCTTCAATATGCCTCCGAGCATCTGAGAGATAACGAGGAAATTCTTTATGTGGCGCTAAAAGCTAAGATGGGTGAACATGCTTTGGAATATTCCTCGCCAAGAATTAGGGCGAAAAAATCGCTGGTACTAGAAGTAGTGTGTAAATTTAACGTCGGTCATATTTATGCTAGCGACTGGTTTTCCGCTGAACTGAAGACATCAGAAGTGTTCTCAGAATGCCTATCTCACATAACAAGAGACGAGAGAAAGGTAATGAACATGATACTTCCTGAATGGAAAAATATTCCTTATGTTAAGAAAGCTATCACTGAAGCTTGCAAAAGGGTACCGGGTTTATACGAAGCAAATGATAAGTTTGGTCTCGGTGTTCACAGCGAGCCCACTTTATATGTTTTTAAAACAGGTAAGGTGATAGTTGGCCCTGGCATGCAGGCAAACTATGGGTTATTCTTCGATAATGAAGGTAAACTTGTTCCTCCTGCTTTAGTTGATGACTTGGGGGAGCCAACAGAAGTAATAAAAAAGTGGGAGAATATTCCCACCTTCTACAAACTTCTTGTGGTAGAAGATATGGTTCTTTCGAATAAGTTTCCTGAGGTTGAAGAGAGATCAGATCTTTTTGAACTAAGATCGGGTCAGAGTCACCCGCGAGTAAGACATCAGGTCACAGTAAAAAAAATAGATCAAAAGGTTATGGTAGTACGGGAATGGAACCATAGTTGGCACTCAGCCAACAGGAAGTTGTACCTAAACCCCAATGATATGGATTTTATCCGTCAAAACGCGGAGAAAATTTACGATATGTATTGGGAAAAGCAGGGCGAAAAAGTGAACCACTTTGAAGCTCTGTATTTCTTATAAAGTTAAAAAAGGCACGCCCGATTATCGGAAACGGCCTTTTATTTTTTTAAATTGACAATAATCGAGGAAAATGATAATGTAAGAAATCTTTGAACATTTAATGGGAGTTGAGATGAACTTAAGTCTGGAGGGCAGGTTTCACATTCAGCAAAGTCTATTGCAGAAACTATTTGCTACAATAAGTTTAGTTCTAGTGGTAATTATCGTGGCCATGCTACAGCTGATGGGGATTTCTTCTCTGGAGATCGTCGCTGTAATAGGAATATTATTAGGGAAATCCTATATAAGTTTATATAGGGACGCCCGTGATATATCCAAGCTGGAATATTGGCAGGAGCTGATGGTTGGTAGCGACCGATTCATTATCCTGCTGTGCAAAGAAGCAATATCAGTCCAAAGAGTGATAGCGCTACTATCAACTGATTACTGTTTTGTTCCTAATGGTGGCGTCATTAGATCATTATTAAAAGACCAAGTTTCGGGACAAACCCCTTTCAGTATGGCAAGTGCGGGTGAATACTTGGTATTTCGATATGTCGGTTTCCCGCTTCAGGAGTCCGATGTGGAATTTGATGACAGTGATTTTTAGTAATACCATCAATATGACTCTCTCAATAAAATGAGAGAGTCTTTTTTATACCTCGTATTCCTGAGCCCTGAAGCGAGCTATGCTCCGCTTCAGGGCGTAAGGATCTCATCCGCCCCGAACGCCTGCGAGCGCTAGCTCAAATTAAAGAACATCGCACCCTTCCACCCTCATCCGCTCTAAATGCCTGTGAGCGTTAGCTCAACCCTCAATTCTTGACACTCGAAATCTATTCGCCATCTTATTCCATGTGTCCGGAGGTATCGTATTCTTCCATTCTTTCTCTCAGTTTCGGATAGTGTTCCAGTGTCGGATCAGCCGTCAATATATTCACCGCCGCCGTGCGGGCTTTTTTTATCAAGTTAACATTGGTCAAAAGATTGGCACGTAGTTGGTTGAGTCGACCTGACTGGGCTGTGCCGTAGATATCACCACCACCACGATATTTCAGATCAGCTTCAGCCAACGCAAAGCCATCATTGACCTCCGTCATCACCCGCAGTCTTTTGCTGGTTTGCGGGCTGTGGCTGTCAGTGAATAGTAAGCAGTATGATTGATGTTCTCCGCGACCGACGCGGCCACGGAATTGGTGCAGTTGCGACAGTCCAAATCGATCCGCGCCCTCGATGATCATGATGCTGGCATTCGGAATATCCACCCCGACTTCCACCACCGAGGTGGAAACGAGAACTTTAATTTTATCGTCTTTGAATTCCTGCATAACTTTGTCTTTTTCAGCGGCCTTCATCTTACCGTGCAGTATCGCCACCGGTAAATGAGGGAAGATTTCTTTATCCAGTCGATCGAACTCCTCCGTCACCGATTTGACGCCCAGCTTATCAGAAGCGTCAATGAGCGGGCAGATGACAAAGGCTTGCCGACCAGCGGTCAGCTGTTTGTTTATGAACTCATAGGCCGCCGTTCTTTTGCTTTCATCTACCAGTCTGGTAATCACTGTGCGGCGTCCGGCCGGCATCATTTTGATGAGCGATAAATCAAGATCACCATACATGGCTAGCGCCAGTGTGCGGGGGATAGGGGTGGCGGTCATCGATAAAAAGTGGGGCATGGTTTCGGTATCACCTGATTTGGCGCGCAGAGTTTTCCGTTGGTCAACGCCGAAACGATGTTGTTCGTCAATGATAGCCAAGCCGAGATTGGCAAATTTTACCTGTTGTTGTAGCAAGGCGTGCGTACCGATGACAAATTTTATCTCACCGCTGGCCAGTTTTTTCAAGAGCTCACTTTTTTTGACGACCACAATATTTTCACCATCATACAGACTAGCTTCAGCTTGTGTGAGGAGAGCGTAACACAGATCAGAAGCGGGTAAAATCTTGTTAATAGATTGCAGATGTTGCTTGGCCAAAATGGCGGTAGGCGCCATCAAGACGGCCTGATAACCGCCCAAAGCGGCATTATAAGCGGCAATAGTGGCTACTACCGTTTTGCCCGAGCCAACATCACCGTTGAGCAGTCTATTCATCGGCGACGATAGGGCACAGTCTTTCAATATTTCCCAAGTCGATATTTTTTGGTCCTTTGTCAGAGTGAAAGGCAAGTCAGCCACAAATTGTTTAATCGCTTCTTCCTGAAATTTAATAGGAGGCGCGGAGACGCGCTTCAGTGTTTGGCGGATCAACTGCTGTTGGAGTTGTAATAAAAATATTTCGTCAAACTCCAGTCGGTTCTTAGATTTTTCCAAGGCGGTTTGATTGTCCGGATAATGGATCTGTTCGACGGCGAGGGCGAGATCTATAAGTTTAAACTCTTGCTTAATCTCTTCCGGCAACCATTCCTTGATATTGGCGGCCAAGGGCAGACAAGTTTTGATAAGATAACGCAGTTGTTTTTGGGTCAAACCTTCAGTGGCACTATAAACTGGAATCAGTCTGGCGGTGTGGGTCGTGTCGGCTTTATCTTTTTCAAAAGAAGGATTTGTCATCTGTCGTCCGAGTAGATCACCACTGACTTTGCCGGAAAGAATGATACTGTCACCGGGTTTCAGCATTTTCGTGAGGTAGGGTTGATTGAACCACACTACCTTCAGTGAGCCACTATCATCCGTCACCAGACCCTCGGTAATACTCAGTCGTCGGTGACGCGCCCGTCGCGCCGACAAAAGTTCCAGCTGTCCCCGAATGGTCACCATTTGATCCGACTGCAGTTGACCGATCGGCACAGTTTGACTGAAGTCCTCATAGCGAAAAGGCACGTGCCACAAAAGCTCGCGCACGTTTCCAATGCCCATCTTTTTTAACCGGCCGGCGATAGCCTTACCCACAGTATTAATATTTTCTACTTTACTGGCGAGTGTTAACATAATGGACTTTTTATATTTTGAATAGCCGGGTTGGTCACTTGCGTGTACTGTTGAGTGGTACGGATACTCTCATGCCCCAGTATTTTCTGCACATAGCGTATGTCTACACCATTTTCCAAGAGGTGAGTGGCGAAGGAATGTCTTAGCGAGTGAAAAGTAGCCGGTTTGGTGATCCCTGATTTTTTCAGGGCGGCAGCAAAGAGCAGCTGTAAAGAGCGTGTACTCATCTTACCGCCTCTTTCGCTAACGAAAACAAAATCACGGGCGGTATAGCCCAACGTTATTACTTTTAATTGATCTATTATTTTCTCCGGAAAAATTGTTATTCGGTCCTTCTGGCCCTTGGCTTCTTTGATGTGAATACTCAAATTATCAAAATCAATATCACCGACGCGCAAATTTATCACTTCGCTCACTCTCAGCCCGGATCCGTAGGCTAGTGCAACGAGTGTTTTATGTTTAGGATTTTTTATACTGTCCAACAAATTTTGAATGTCTTGACGACTCAACACCACTGGCAATTTCTTAGAACGTTTGGCGAACTTGATGTCTATCTTGACGGCCGAGTGTTTGACTTCTCGATAGAAATATTTGATGGCGTTGAGGTGAAGATTGATTGTTTGGGGAGACTTATCATCGTCTTGCAGACTCAACAAAAAGTCCTTTATACTATCCAGATTTGGTTTTTCAAAATCTTCTCGTTGAGCCTCAAAGTACTTTTTAAGGCAGGATGTATAGCTATTGATGGTTTTTCGGCTATAATTCCTAAGTTTCAGCTCTCTCTCCAATTCTTGTAAGTAGGTCATCATAGGCGTATAATTAAGAAGATAAATAAACAAAATTGTTCGTATAATAAGCAAAATTATTATATTATACTATATATTTTTCGTCTAGAAACGAGTTATATGACATATACTTTTTTCTTTTCGGGCTACCGCCCGCGCTTCACCAAAATAAATAAAATTTGATTTTCTCTATTATATAGGGGAAAATAAGGAAGACAATTTAATATAAATTTAACTAACCAAATTCTATGAGAAATCCAGAAATGGGTGGCTACGAACCACCCGTAGAAAAACCAAAATCGCCCGAATTAACACGCGAGAGACTTGCCGATATGCAAACACTCGAGGTGGAAATTACTGGAGATTTTAACTCCGCCCTCCAATCAGTGAGAGAATCTACAGGCGCAAATCTTGAACCTCGCCCAGACGGATTCCACCTCACTATCATCGGCCCAACTGAAAGCAAAATTTTGAGTACACTCGACGATGAGACACTTGCCGAACTTCAACAGATTAACGAACAAATCCAGCGCGGCGAGGGTATTGTTGTAAAAGGAATAGGTTTTATTGACGGCGGCTCGCCTCAATATCAAATGCGCGAAGTTGATAAGGTGAAAAAGACAGCTTTCGTCGCCCTAGATATTCCAGCACTACAAGCATTCCGACAAAAAGTAGGTCTGCTTCCGAAAGACTTTCATGTCACCCTCGGTTTTGAGGGCGGTGACATACACATGCAGGTATTAAGACAGGAACCAGTCAAACCGGGAAGTCCTAAAATGAAAGACATTACTGGACCAATTCCAAAACAGGCTGACCTTCAATTTGGCGAAGTAGTATTGCCAGAAATGAATTTTGGCGGTTTGGATGGGCAGATGAAACAAAGAAAATAAGAAGAATTGGCGGGACGCAATTCACCCCTTTAATTCCCCTCTTGCGTCCCACCAATAAGGATAAACCAAATTTTATTTATTTTGGTGAAGCGACCCTAACGGGTAAAAAGAAAAAGTATACATCATATAACAGCGTGTATGAGGTTACGGCTTTTATACAAAAGCCTCCGCCCAAATTTGCTTCGCAAACTTCTCATACACGCGAACGTTGTACGAAATATTTTGACGGCTATAATAAATTAAGGAAGAAAATTTTATTCTTAAAATAACCATATGAGAACAATCGCATTACTAATCGCTCTGCTAATACTTGCCGTTTTCGGCTATGACATAATTTTTTCAAATTTTGCATACTTTGCTTTTCACTGGAGCGATTTACTTTATTATGCGATTGCTGCTGCAGTTATATACATAATCGTGAGGGTGGTCGGTGGCTCACTAAATAAAAAATTTGAAAAATCCGTAAATTCTTTCTTACAAGGAAAATCTGATGAGCTTATTGTCAAAAAAGGTTTATTACGTGTTTATGGATTACTCTTAATCACATTATTTCCTTTTCTTCTTTATCTATTCGCAGTAGGACTTTTTGCTGCAATTGATTTCGGCCTGTACGGAGTGATAGGAATATTTCAACTACCAAGAATACCCATTGCTGTTCCAATTGGTTTGGGTATCGTTGTTCTTGGTACAGGCCTTGCGGTTTTAATTGGTATTTACTATTTGTTTTTCCCTCCTGAGAGAAAACCATTTGGCATTGCCCTGAATGAGAACGAGGAGAAAAAATTGTGGAAACTTACGCAAGATATTGCCAAAGAAATTGAATCAAAGCCAATAGGCAAAATTATTGTAACACCGGAGCCAGGCATAGGTGTTTATTTGGAAGGCAACCTTCTTTCAAAAATTTTCGGTGGCGGTACAAGAGTGCTTGAAATTGGGCTGCCGTCATTGCATAAATTATCAATTGATGAATTTAAGGCGATACTTGCTCATGAATACGGACATTTTAGTAACAAAGATACGCAATGGACTCCTTTCACCTATGCAATGGGAAGTTCCCTCACAAATACTTTACGATCTATGCCTGGCCCCTCAAGTAATGAGAATGAAGAAGGTGGAATTGTTAGAGTAATCATGTCATTGAACCCTGCCTATTGGCTTTTGCTTTTATACGTTCATCTCTATTTCAGGATAACGAATGCTTTCTCAAGAATTGGCGAGGTTAAGGCTGACATCAGGGCGATGCAATTGTATGGTGGCAAAGCTTTCCGTAATGGACTCCTCAAAGTATCAACAAACGAAACGATTTTCAGCGAAATCATTCAAGCAAAACATATTCCAGAGTTATTAAAGGAGGGAAAAACAATATCAAATTTTTCTAAATTCACAGAGCTAATCCTAAGTGATGTTGATAAAAAAACTATTGATAAATTTCAATCGGAAATATTGGAAATGAGCCAATCGCATAGTATTTATGATTC
>JANLIN010000127.1 GCA_024654345.1 Candidatus Komeilibacteria bacterium | reverse complement strand
AAAAGATATTCCAGCTGTAACCAATTTGACATTATTTTTCAAAAATTAAACCGTAATGATATTGACTGGCTGAAAATTCCTTAATCAATTTCAACCCCGTCTGTACCGCTAGCTTTTTTACTTCTTCCGGTGTTACTCTTTTAGCCGGCTCCGGTCCCAACGCCGTCGCTCGCGGCTGCCATTCTACAACGAGTAATCGTCCGGAATCTTTCAGCAGTCTAGCAGTTTCTTTCATAACTTGCAAACGCTCCGTATTTTGAAAAAGGCAGGTTACTAGCAAACAAAAATCAACGGCTGAATCGATCTTGGTGGCGCCGACTATTTCCAGATTGCTCCAGACCGTCCGGATATTGCTGAGCTGTAAAAATTTAGCATGCGCCGCTACCGCTGATAACACTTCTTTTTGCACATCAACAGCATACACTTGACCATCACCGCTGACAATTTTGGCGGCCGCGATAGTGAAATAGGCCATTGTTCCACAACCCAAATCAGCCACTCGGGCTTTCTCATCGAGCCCCAGTTCATTTACCAGAATCTGCTCCGGATCAAGCACTTGATTACCGCCGGGAAGTGATTCGTTCATGCTGTTGTAGATAATGATTACAGATATATTATAGCAGGAACTAAGCCTAAAGTGTATCAACGGTATGTAGATTGTCGCTCTTTATCTCCTATACTGCGCACAGGGGGCAAACGAGGTTCTATGTAGAACGCTCAAACCATAAGCATTGAGCCTTTCGCGATGACAAGCCGTCCCGTAGCCTTTGTGACGGTGAAAATCATACTGATTATAATGCCGATGAAAATCAATCATCATCTGATCACGATAGTCCTTGGCAATGATGGAAGCGGCACTGATACGAGGGTCTGTATTATCTCCGTCAATAATCAGCTGGTACGGTAAACGATGCGTAAATCCCCGGATCATATCGAGACGCAAGGCAGTCGGTCGGCAAGGCAGATTGTCAATCGCCCGCCGCGCCGCCAAGATATTAGCCGGCTGTAAACCATACTTGTCTATTTCCAGATTTGAAACCACCCCTACCGCCCACCAGGAAAATTTCTTAATTTCTATCGCCAACTGTTGCCTCTGTTCGAAAGATAATAATTTAGAGTCTTTTAAAACTACAGTTGGGGTAGTACGAAAAATAACGGCCGCCGCCACTAGCGGTCCCGCCCAAGCCCCGCGGCCAACCTCATCCACCCCGGCAATTAATTTGTTATTAGTTCTCATATCTGAAGTATAGCATAATAAAACGACCCACCTTTGTGAGTCGTTTTTTAGATTACTTCTTCATTTTTTTTAGCCTTGCCAAACTTTTGTCCAAACCAACGGAACGAACTAAATCTTTCATGCCGCCGTCACCAATACCAATCGAATAGGCATGCCTGTCGTCAACTTTCATGGCCAGGCCATTTAGTTCAGTAACAACATTTTGCGCTAGAGCCAGTATTTGAGTGTTAAAGATAACGCTCACACCCCTATCCTTTAGAGCTTGCAAGACTTTCATACTGGTTTCAAAGCCATCAACTTCTTGGGTCCCCTTTCCCATCTCGTCGATGAAAACCACGGCTTCCTTAGCCGATACTTTTCCTATCCCTTTAACTAAATTATTTATCTTTCTGATAAGAACTTGTGCTGTAGATCCCTTACCCTCTTCATTCACCACTAGCCCAATCACTTTTTTAATGTTAGTAGTGAAACCATCTCCCAAGACCGGCAATCCACTCATGACGAGATAGATATAGTCCATAATCGTAATTCCAGTAGTGGACTTACCGCCGCCATGTCGACCCGTCAAGGCCACAATCTGACCATTTAATGGTGGTAAGTTTCGAATCGGTTGAATATCCTTTTCCTCGCCGATAAGACGGAAAGGGAAAACCGATCTAAAACTAACGATATTATGACTCTGCGTGATTGAGGGGATACAGATAGGCTCTCCTGTTTTTTCTGCCAAAGTTTTATATTTACTGACGATATCAACAATGGCGGAGATACTAGCAACCTGCTTATGGAAAAATGTCCGGTGGTCCAACAAATTATCGTAAAATTCTTTATAAGCCGGGCTGAGCCAGATATTCTCTAAGGCAAACCATTTGTATCGAGCATCGATGTTTGGCGCCTGAACGCTAAAGAAATTAAAGAAATCTTCTTTCTCCTTAATAATCTTAGTTATCATATCATTATTTTCCAACGCCAAAGCATGAATTTGCATGTTGTTTCTCAGACTACTGGCTGTAGACCGAAACATGCTCTCGTCCGCACCACTGAAACCAGGATAGTTTTGAAATTTCAGTCGTAATGTATCTGTTTCTGCCGAACAGTTTAATTCGAGAATTTTCATAGCCAGACCATCCTCCCCATAATGGAAATATAAATTGCTATAGCCACCCCTAAATAGATTGTATGAGAGTTTCACATCGTAATTATTGTAGGCGCTGACAGATATACTTCCCATGTGTTCCAGAAATCCTTTCATAATATCTGCTACCGCTTTAAGGCTCAAGCGTGAAATCACTGTTGGCTGATAGGCTTTCTTTATATTTTCTTTGTTCAAGGCGTCAATTTTTTGCCTCTCTTTTCTGCCAAAAAGCCATGCCCAAGGATTCCATTTTTGCATCACCCAGCGAGGATACGGTTTAGGACAAATATTTAGAACATTATAGGAATGGACCGTGTATCCGTGCACAACCATTGAATTAGCGGAGCCGAAATCTAAACTAGCTGAGTAGCCACGATGAGAATCATAGCCAACCACTTTTATAGAGTGGTAGCGATGCCCAGCGTCTTCTAAACTTCTAAATTCAGATTCGTATACTAATTCACCATCGACAAATACCTCTACTTCATATCTGCCTGAACCGGTAATACTACTGTCACCATCAAATACAATATGCGCAAATCCTTCAAACTGACCCATATTTTCCATGCGATCAGTTATATAACGAGAAAATGTTCTCTCTTTCTCTTCATAATCCAGATAGGCAGAGAATACTTTCTTCAGCTTTTGGAGTGCGGACGGTGCCTGATCATCAATCTTTGCAAACAGATGGTGCAATTTCCGCCAATATTCATTGTGCCTGGAGGCTGGATTATAGAATCTGTAGAAATTATCCTTGTTCGAAGGAAGATTAATGAAGGATTTCAGATCTGTGGCATAGTCATCTAAATCTTCTTGCTGAAGAAAAAATTCCATAAGTGCTAATCGGCTTTTTATTTCCACCTCATCAGCAATACCAAACGAGGGTCCTAAAATATTGCCATTCAGCCCTATTTTTGACAATAAGGTGTCTGGCTTAAAATCGGCTGGATTGACTATCACGAGCCTGTCCTTTGGATCAATTTTTGTCTTCCAAACGTCTGCTTTGCCCGGATCAAAAGGGGTGACCTTGATAGGAGTTGTTACATCTATCGAGTTCATTTTACCTCCGTGTTTATTATTGAATGTTAAATAACAGGTGAATTCTAGTTTTTATATCATGAGATGATAATTTTGTCAAGAGATTTAGGTAATGTGCACATACATATGGCGTTTTTACCTGGATAGCTACTAATATCTGAGCGTATTTGTCATTTTTGCTTATCAGAAAAAAGAAGCGAGGTTATCCCGCTTCGTTTTTTAGATTGAATTGTACCGCCACTAGCAATGGTGGCTTGGTTTTAAAGTGGTCCAGCGCGTAGCGAATTCGTTGTGTCATCATTTGAGACGACGACGCGAAGACGTAAACACCAACTATGGACGCGCCGGAAATATAGCAAAGATTTATCAGCCCGCTCAATGTATCGCGAGCGGATAGGAGTGGCAAAGCAATAAATACTCTATCATCTGCGGATATTAATCCGGGCATATTGAGGGTCGCGATTTGCACCACCTCCGGATTAACTTCGGCTTTCACCAATCTCAAATCTTCTTTGTTATGTCCGGTGAAATAACGATGTATCTCCACCGCCAAGCACTGTTCGCTATTATCAGAGGTCAAAATGGTCGTTGGTTTTGTTTCCAATGTAAGCATGAAACGCGAGGCATCATCAGCGACCGCCAATATTCGATGTTGCCAGTGTTTGGATAAAGCACGATAACACACGCCATTATTTCGCCGCCACCACTTGCGAAAACGAGTGCGGTAGTAGTCAGCCGCGATATCATGCAACACGTGACTATTAATAGATCCATTCTCAGCTAAGACGTAAGTTGATTTTATTTTATTCAGTTTCCGCCCCAGAATAAGTAGTAGCCCGGCGACAAGGAATCCGCCAATTCGGTGAATGGTTTTCATTTTGCCCTCCGTGATTTATAAATGATCTCTTTTCTCTATTTTATCACTATTGGATAAATAAAAACAACTCGCGGGATGAGGGGGAGTTGTTTTTAACCTTATCTATTTAGCCGCCTTGGCCAATCTCTGTAAGGCCACAATATAGGCGGCTAGTCGTAAGGGAACTTTTTTTTCACCGCTGATGGCAAACACTGCGTCCCAAGACGCTAAAATATTTTTTTTCAACTTATTCAACACTTCCGCCTTGGACCACTGCTGTACTTTGGCGTTTTGCACCATTTCATAATAAGAAACGGTAACACCACCGGCATTGGCCAAAACATCCGGCACCACCATTATACCGCGGTTGAACAATATTTGATCGGCTTCGGGACTGGTTGGTCCGTTAGCCAGCTCCAGAATAATGTCGGCTTGAATTTTGTTGGCATTCTTACCTGTTATTTGATTATCCAGCGCGGCCGGTATCAGAATTTCGCAGTCCATTGTTAGAAGCTGTTTATTGGTCACCGATAGAGCCGAACCAAAGCCAACTACGGAACCCTGGTCAGCCTTATGTTTCACGACTTGACTAACATCCAGACCGGATGGGTCATAGATACCACCTTTAGAATCAGATACTCCCACTACCGCATAGCCGGCCTTAGCACATAGTTCCGCCATCGTTTGACCGGCATTGCCAAATCCTTGAATGACCACCCGTGGCTTTTTGATGACAAACTTTTTTATAATATCTTGCAAAATGTAAAAACCTCCTTGAGCTGTGGCCACGTCACGTCCTTTTGAACCACCGCCGTCCAAAGGCTTGCCGGTAAACGTACCGGTGTTTTTTTCTTTGGTAATGGTCATATACTCGTCGTTCATCCATTGCATAATACGAGCATTCGTATAGACATCAGGCGCTGGCACATCCTTCTTTGGTCCAATATAATCTTTCATCGCCCGCACCCAAACACGAGATATTTTCTCTTTTTCCGCCTCACTAAGTTTTTTTGGATCAACCTTAATTCCGCCCTTGCCACCACCCAATGGCAAATCAAGAACAGCTGTTTTAATGGTCATCCACAAAGCCAACGCCTTCACTTCATCCAGATCGGCGGCGGGATGAAAGCGGATACCACCTTTGTAAGGACCACGCCAGTTATTATACTGTACCCGATAAGCTTCATACGTTTCACTGCGGCCATTATCTTTTTGGATAGCTATCTTCTTGCGCAAAATACGCTGCGGCTTACGCAACTGTTTTAATATTTTTGGCGGTATATCGACGTGTCGCGCCGCCTGACGAAGCTGAGACAACGCTTGTTGAAATGGCGACATAATTTTTTTACAGTGAATTCAATTTGTTCTGCAAAGATGACTTGTCTTGATAGCCAACCATCTGCTGAATCACTTGCCCATCTTTAAAAATGAATAGCGTTGGGATGCTCATTACCTGAAACTGCTGTGCTGTTTCGGGATTTTCATCCACGTTGAGTTTGACTATTTTAACTTTGCCCGCGTACTCCTGCGTTAGCTCTTCCATGTGTGGCTCCATCATCTTGCAGGGACCGCACCAAGGAGCGTAAAAATCAATTAGCACGGGCATCTCTGATTGTAGTACTTCTTCGTTAAAATTTTGATCGGTGATATTGTTTGGCATGACGGTTATATTTAAAGACTAAAGATTAAAGACTAAAGAAAGATTAAAGAAAGACTAAAGATTAAAGATTCGTAACCTTAGTATTTGGTCTTTAATCTTTAAGAATTCTAAGACTTTTGGTCTAGATAATTGATGGCGTCCATGGCCGCTCGACAACCCATGCCGGCCGCCGTGATAGCCTGGCGGTAATGATAGTCGGCGACGTCTCCGCCCACAAAGATACCGGACTGGGAGGTACGACTGCCGTCATATATTTTTATGTATCCTTTCTCATCCATATCCACTATGCCTTTGAGAAAGGTGGTATTTGGGTTGTGTCCAATGGCTACAAAAACTCCGTCCACTTTTAAATCCGAAATATCGTTCGTCTTTTTATCTACAATTTTGACACCGCTGACTTTATCGTCACCCAATATCTCCTTCACTTCTGTATTATAAAAAAATTTTATCTTAGGATTGGACAATGCTCGCTGTTGCATTATCTTGCTGGCACGAAGCTTATTTTGCTCTCCGCGCGCCAAGATATAAACTTGCTCGGCAAATTTTGTCAGATAGTTTGCCTCTTCCATGGCACTGTCGCCACCACCGACTACCGCCACCTTTTTACCTTTGAAGAAAAAGCCATCGCACGTCGCACAAGCGGAAACTCCCTTGCCGCGTAATCGGGTCTCACTTTCCAAACCAAGCCACTTCGCTGAGGCGCCAGTCGCCACTATGACACTACGAGTCTCGTATATCCCGCTCTCTGTTTTGACTTTAAAAATTTTCTCAGCACCGATCTCAATATTTTGTACGCTCTCGTATTTTACCGCCGCCCCAAAACGCTCCGCTTGTTGTTTGAATTTTTCCATTAATTCGGGTCCCAAAATCCCCTCGGGAAATCCCGGGAAGTTCTCGACATCCGTAGTAGTCATCAACTGTCCACCAGGTGTTTGACCGGCTAACACTACCGTCTGCAGATCACCGCGTGTGGCATAGATTGCGGCTGTATATCCGGCCGGTCCGGAACCTATAATAATGACGTCAGAAATATTTTCCATACTTATTTGATAGCTCTATTTAAGAGTAGTTTAAAATTATCTCTCTGCTTCTTATTCATATTCAAACAATTCGTCTCATCCTCCAAAATGACCAGTGATAGTTGTGATAAGGCGGCTTTTACTGCTGATATTTGTGTCACAATATCAACGCAATCGCGTCCATCAGCCAGCATCTTTTCTAACCCGTCGAGCTGACCCCGCAACCTATTGAAGCGATCTTTTAGAGCTTTGTCCATAGACTTCATTATATACCCCCTAGGGGTATGTGTCAAATCTCACCACCGCCTTCCCATTATACCGCGACTAAGCTTCGGGGTAAACAAAAAACTCCACCGAGATGTGAAGTAAAAATTATGGATTATATTTTTCTCGACTCAACGAGTTTATATAGAATGGCAGTGGTGGCCATCCTCTAGCCGAAAATACGGACGAACCAAGTCTGACTCGACGAGTCGGACAACTGTCTCTTGTGCCGGAACTACACTCATCTGCCCCTCGACTTCGCTCGGGACACCACTCGACTCGTTTCAATCATTCCAGGGTTGAGGCCGTACCACGGCCGAAACCACGAGCAAGCTTTGATGCTAATCAAAGCGAGTCGAGTGGTGGACCCAACTGGACTTGAACCAGCGACCTCTTGCATGCCATGCAAGCGCTCTAGCCAGCTGAGCTATGGGCCCTCGTCGTAGCCGCTCTTCGCCGCTTCATCCCCCAGAACAAGTCTGGGTGATTCCGCTTGACTCAGAGCGTCTACTCCTCTTTGGAATCACGCTTAACCCGCCTGCGGCGGGCCCAAGTGTGATTCCATTTTAAACAGACTTGCGCACTTGACCGCTCCATCCCCCTGAACTAATATGGGCGACTACCGCAGAGAAAATATTTCTGTATTGTTGCCGAAATTGCATGGGGAATTATAGAGCTTATTCATTGTCACGTCAATGCTAAAAATAAAAAGCGTACTTAGTACGCTTTTATAATGACGGCTAAATGGGCCGTCGCTTCAATTCCCTGTATGCATCTATTGCAGACATTGTAAATGATAAAATTCTCTTCCCTTTCTCTTAACTCCTTCCCACTATGCAGAATTTCATTAATCTTTAAATGGGGTTCATCGAGTAACGCTACTTTGCGCTGGAAAGCAGCAGTAGATAGCTCAGATTTAATCGCGTTCATGCCCCACCACAATTCTCTGTAAACTAAATAATTGCGCCAAATGTCAAAATCCTCGTAAGAGTGTAGGAGTTTTTGCAAAATTACAGAAATTTCTGATATTTTTGATGGGGTAAATAGTTTACAAAGCCTAGTATCGCCCATTTCCGCCGCTAACCTTAAAGTTGGTAGATACGGATAAAAGAGATCTTTTTGGAAGAATACTTTACTCAAAATTTGTATAGGCTCAGATATAACAGCTCCGATCTTATTATTCACAAAGGCCTCCGTTCTAATGTGATTAATGTTCCACGTAGAACATTAAGTTTTTTTAATGTAGTATATTTATTTAAAATTAGACCAAATAAGCAATATAATCGCTGTTTTTTCTATCAATGGCTCTCTTCTGCTGAAAATAATATACTTATAGTCAAAACATTGTACAGTGATTTATGATCAAATGCCCCTCGGCTTCGCTCGGGACACTCGACATGTCGAGTCTGACTCGACAAGTTTGGATTGATTGATGGTTGAGGCCGTACTACGGCCGAAACTACGAGCTACTTTACAAATCCAGCCCACCTTCTGTTCGCTAACGCTCACTAGGATGGCTTCGCCATCCGTAGCTCGCCTCCGGCGAGCGAAACTTACTAGTGTAGCCCTCCTACGCTGAAGCTTCGGCGGGCACCACCTTCTG
>JANLIN010000119.1 GCA_024654345.1 Candidatus Komeilibacteria bacterium | reverse complement strand
TACGACTACGGCTGTTGGGGAGTGGCCTTATCAACAACCGCCCCACTTTGCGAAAACCCGTGTTTGTTATATAATACACAAGCGAGGGCCAACCTTTATTATTAATATACTTAAGCAATGCCAGAAGACATCAAAAAGCCGATGGATCATGGTGCTGGGGAAGATAGGCTGAATAAGCCCTCCCGCTCAAATACCGAAGCCAACAGCATGGTAGCCAAGATTATCACGATCGTTATTATTGTGGTAGTTCTCTTGGGCGCGTTATACTTTGTTGACAAATATACCAGTGTCAACATCTTCGGTATGGAAGGTGAGCAGGTCACGGTGACCGATTGGTCCGCCGTCTTCCTGTCCAATGGTCAGGTTTACTTCGGTAAGGTAGAAAGCTACAACAGCAACTTCGTTACCTTATCTGATATCTACTACCTCCAGGTGGTACAGCGACCTCTGCAACAGACGCAGACCGGTGAGACCGAGCAGGCACAGGGCCAGAATGAACTTTCCCTGGTCAAGTTGGGCAACGAGCTGCACGGCCCGGAAGACTACATGAAGATCAATGCCGATCACGTTCTCTTCACCGAGCGCCTGAAGTCAGACTCACAAGTCGTCGACGCTATCAGCCGCTACAAGACCGAACAAGCCGGCCAGTAAACAGTTACTCCAATTTCAAATAAACCCAGCCTCTCGCGAGAGGCTGGGTTTAATGTTACCCCACCCACGAAAGTCGTAGCAAACGCCACTCCCCACCCACGATGGTCGTAGCTAGCGCCACTCCCCATCCGACCGGAGGGAGGATGATGGGAGTCACGTGGTGCCGGCACAACGGGACTCCCATCAGCCCCTGCGGGGCTGGGGAGTGACTTCGCTACGATGGCCGTGGGTCTGGGGAGTGGCGCCAGTGACGATCGTCGATGTATAAACCAGCAAGTGCCACTTTACACTTCACGCTTAATGATCTATAATACCTACATCGGAGAAGAGTAGTGCCAATCTTATGAACCACCTCAAAATCGGCCAATTGGCGCAAGCCGCCGGTTGTCTGCCGTCCACCATTCATTTTTATACGCAAGCCGGTTTGATCCGCCCGTCCGAACACACACGGGGCGGCTATCGACTGTATGATCCGGCCGTCCTCAAGACCATCCGTCGCATCCATGATTTACAGGAGAAAAAAAGACTTACCATCGCCGAAATCAAACAAAAAATTACCAACCATTAACAATCAGGGCTGCGAAGCTACGAACTACTACGAATCTACGAACGCTTTAAACGTCGTAATACGCCAAATAACAGTTCGCAGTTTCGTAGTTGTTCGCAGTTTCGTATTTAAAGGTTCGTAACCCTCAAAAGATAAATAGACCAACTAACCATAGACAATCGTAGTACGATAAATAACAGTTCGTAGTTTCGCATTAGTTCGCAGTTTCGTATTATATGAATAAATATCACAACTCGCATAATTCAACAGTGATTCGTGCTCCCTGGACACCGTCCCGCCACGGTGTGAATTTGTATCGCCAGAAGGTGGTCAACTATCCCACCGAGCATCGTCAAGTCGAGCCGCCGCGTTGGGCTAAAATAGTCCGACAGTTCCTCTTTTAAGAGCAAATATTGCTAAAACCAGCCGAAAATGATAATCTGGCAAGAGGAAGCGCCGAAGCGAGGTCTGCGATCATCGTCATCTCCTCGCTTCCACTCGACTCGAAGAGTCGAGTGCCTCGAGCAAAGTCGAGAGGTACATTCACTCCATACCTATGATCAACTTTCCCGACCAAGAAAACCAAATCCTCGACTACTGGATGAAGAATTCCATTTTCCAGCAGTCGCTCGCCAAAAAGTCACCGCAGGGTGACTATGTTTTCTATGACGGTCCGCCTTTTGCCACCGGTTCGCCGCACTATGGACATATCGTTGCCAGCGTGATCAAGGACGTTATACCGCGTTTCAAAACTATGCAAGGCTATCATGTGGCGCGCAAATGGGGCTGGGACTGCCATGGTTTGCCGGTGGAAAATCTGGTCGAGAAAGATCTGGGCTTGCGCGACAAGAAGGATATTGAAGCCATGGGTGTCGCCAAATTCAATCAGGCTTGCCGCGCCTCGGTGCTGAAGTACGCTGACGAGTGGCGGCGATTTGTGCCGCGCATCGGCCGCTGGGTGGATATGGAAGATGACTACAAGACCATGGATGTTGACTATATGGAGTCTATCTGGTGGGTCTTCAAACAGCTTTATGACAAGGAGCTGATCTATGAAGGTTATAAGTCTATGCACATCTGTCCCCGTTGCCAGACGACGCTATCCAATTTCGAAGTCACGCAAAATTATAAAGATATCAAAGACCTATCGGTAACGGCGAAATTTGAATTGATTGACCAGCCAGGGACGTTTGTCTTGGCTTGGACCACGACTCCGTGGACACTGCCGGGGAATGTGGCCTTGGCGCTCAATCAGGATTTGACATACCTTAAGCTGACGGTGGAGAAAATAAACCGCAACGAGAGTGCTTTGGCGCTGGCGGAAGGGGAGTCATATATACTAGCCGCGGCCGCCATTGACCGTGTGTTTGGCGTTACCATGGGCGAACTTGTCGGTCAGACGGATGAGTATCAAATGATCAATTTGCAAAATGAAAAACTTGATGTGCAAGTCGGTTACGTGGCGGTGAATTCTCACCGTGATTTGATCGGTCAAAGTTATCGACCATTGTTCAACTATTACGAAGCGGCCGACCTGGATAACAAAGCCAATATTTACCAGATCCGTGAAGCTGATTTCGTGACGGCCGAGGATGGTACCGGTATAGTTCACATCGCGCCGGCTTTTGGAGAAGATGATTTAAACTTTGGCCACCAGCACAATTTACCGTTTATTCAACATGTCGATGAAGCCGGCTGTTTCAAGCCGGAAGTGACTGATTGGCCCGGGCAGGCCGTCAAGCCCAAAGATGCCCACCAAGCGGCCGATATTGAGATTATTAAATACCTGGCGGCCCACTCTTTATTGTTCAAAAAAGAAAAGTACGAGCACAGCTATCCGCACTGCTGGCGTTGCGATACGCCGTTGCTGAACTACGCCACCTCCTCCTGGTTCGTCAAAGTGACCGCCATCAAGGACAAGATGTTGCACAATAATTCGCAGATCAATTGGCAGCCCGAGCATATTCGGGACGGCCGCTTCGGTAAGTGGCTGGAGAACGCTCGCGATTGGGCGATCTCGCGTCAGAGATACTGGGGCACGCCCTTGCCGATCTGGCGCAATCAGCAGACCGATGAAGTGATTTGCGTGGGCAGTATTGAAGAGTTGAACGCTCTCAGTGGTCAGAAGGTACCTGATTTGCACCGTCCTTTGATTGACGAAGTCAGCTGGCAGGATAAGGAGGGCAATGTTTACAAACGAATTCCGGACGTGCTGGACTGTTGGTTTGAATCCGGTGCCATGCCTTACGCGCAGTCGCACTATCCTTTTGACAACAAGAAAAAATTCGAAAAACATTTCCCGGCCGAATTTATCGCCGAAGGACAAGATCAAACTCGCGGTTGGTTCTATACTTTGATGGTTTTATCTACGGCCCTGTTTGACAAACCGGCTTTCAAAAATGTGGTGGTGAACGGCATTATTTTGGCGGAAGATGGTAGCAAAATGTCGAAACGTCTGAAGAATTATCCGGATCCGCTGGCGATCGTGGAGAAATACGGCGCCGACAGCTTGCGTTATTATCTACTCAGCTCGGCCGTCATCAAAGCCAATGATCTGCGTTTTATCGAAAAAGACGTGGCGGAAACCTACCGTAATTATATTATGCTGACTACCAACGTGGTATCTTTTTATAAAATGTACGCCGCCAAAGCAACGTTGAAAGACAAACCCTCTTTATTGGATGACTGGATCACGGCGCGGGGACAGGAGACGGTCAGCGTGGTGACGGAGAATTTGGAAAATTATAAACTGGTGGAGGCGGTGCGTCCCCTGCAGAAGTATGTCAATGATCTGTCCACTTGGTATGTCCGGCGCAGTCGTGAACGTTGTAAACATGGTTCGTCCTCAGCTATCCATACTTTGCGAGATCAGCTGGAATTACTAGCCAAATTAACGGCCCCCTTTACTCCTTTTCTAGCGGAGTGGATTTGGCAGGAGTTGGAACAAGCGGATTCAGTACATTTGCAGTCTTGGCCACCAACCCCAGGGGTTGGAAGTACCCACCGATCGTTGCTAGTCAGTATGACGATTGTTCGCGAACAGGTGGAAAAAATCCACGCCGCTCGTGATACCGCCGGTATCAAATTGAGACAGCCACTGAATTTGGTGACCATACCAGCGGCCGCTATCGGTGAAACATCGCCGGAGTTGCTGGATATTTTAAAAGAAGAGGCCAATGTCAAAGAGGTGAAAATTGATGACTCCAGCAAAGAGCTGGAGCTGGATACTGTTCTGACACCGGCATTAAAAAGAGAAGGACTGGTAAGAGAATCAATTCGTCAGCTCAACAACCGGCGTAAACAGGAAAATCTGACTATTGATGATCGCGTCACCATTGTTTATCAGACTACCAGTGATGAACTAAAGCAAGCGTGGGACGAATACCGCGATCTTATCAAAGAGCAAGTTTTAGCTGATGATCTCCGGCTGGAGGAGTTGGACGAAAGCGCGGCCGTGGTGGAAATCGATGGTCACAAAGTTAAGATCAGCTTGCGGTAGTCAGGCTGGGAAATATTTCTGGAGCAAAGAGTAATCATATTATCCTCATGTATCAGCGCTGTATCGCCATTGTCCTGCGTAAAAAAACCATCCGTCGAGGAGACCGATTCTATACTTTGTTGTGTGACAACGGTCAGAAAAAAAGCGTTTTGGTACGCAGTGCCGCGCAGACCAAGAGTAAGTTGGCCGGTCATCTGGAGCCGGGGCGGCAGTGTGCCGTCATGATGGCGCCCGGCAAAATGGTGACACATATCGCCGGCGCGAAAATGCTGACCGATTATGGCGCGCGCGATTTCAGTTATGAGAAGTCTCTAGTGCGCTGGTCAGCCCTGAAGCTGGCCGATCGTTTTGTTTACGGGGAAGAGCGTGGTCACCAAATATATGAGTCGCTTGATGGTTTCTTGCGGTGGCTGGAGGGTTTTTCCGATCGAGATAAAATTCTGGTTGGATTGGATATTTTTATTGCCGATTGTCTGATCGCTTCCGGGCTGGCGCCAAATCTGCACAGTGCTGGCAGTCACTTCAGTCTGCAGGACGCCGATCTCTCCGCTGTTCCAAATCCTTCGACTGCCACCATACCGGTCACAGAAACGGTGAAAAAATTGCTCCAACTGCTGTTTTCCTCCAAATTAACGACCACCGATAAATATCAGTGGCTGGCAAAATTGAAAACGGACAGCGTCGCATTTGCATCATTACACAATCTATTGGATAATTACTATAGAATGAAGCTGGATTAGATGAAGCGTGGAAGCGTGGAAGCGAGGAGGCGTGGCCTTCGAATATCGTCATCTATTCGCTTCGGCGCTTCCTCGCTTCCTCGCTTCCTCACCTCCTCGCTTCTACGCTTCAGCGCCTTTGGCGCCTCATCCCTATGCCCAAACCAACTATCGACATACGCAAAACACTCGGCTCTGATCAGCCTTCTCGAATGGCGCGACCGGCGGCCACCAAATCAACCCGCGGACTTTGGATTGGGGGCGCTGTTTTGTTGGTGGCTTTGGCACTGACGATTTATTTTGCTTTTGACAATACCCGGGGCGAAAATTCGCTTGTCTTGGCGGTGACCGCGCCGGCGGAGGTGACGGCCGGGGAGAGTTTCAGCTACAAAATATCATATTCCAATACCGATGACGCGGCCCTCACCAATCTGGAGCTCAGCCTTCAATTCCCCGCAAATTTCATCTGGGAGTCAGCCAGTCTGACGCCGACCAACGAGGGTCGCAATTTCTACCGACTACCCGATCTGCCCGCCGGTCAAACTCAGGAGCTGATCGTCACCGGCTATTTATCGGGCGAGAAAAGCCAGAATGCCACTCTAAATGCGAAGCTGGTGTATGAACCGGCCAATTTCTCTTCCGAATTTTCGGCGCAAACAAGTTTTACACAAATCATCAAAGAGGTCGCGGTGGACATGTGGATTGACGCGCCGACGGAAGTGACCGCCTCACAGCCGGTGATTTTTAAAATCCATATATTGCCACGCGCAGAGTGGCTGCAGGAGCCATTGCGGCTGGAATGGCAAAAAGCAGAGCGACTGTCTTTTGTTATTTCGGAACCGACACCGACCAATGACAATGTCTGGTGGATTGATCAATACAAAGTAGGCGAAGAAATTGTAATTACTATTCAGTCAGATCTTCCTCCTGCCCTGGAGGATAGTATCACACTGGCCAATTCTTTCCGCTTGTGGCTACAAACGCCGGAACCGAAGATGCTGGATGAAGACGCCGTCAATTTGCAGGCGGTCAATCCCCAGCTCAAAGTGGGCTTGAAGTTAGCGGATGAAAAACAAACACAGTCGGTGAATTGGGGCGAGACGGTCAATTATGAGCTGACGGTTACCAATCAGGGCGAGTATGAGCCGACCGATATGCGTATCGTTTTGACTTTGAACACTGATTTTATAAACTGGCAGACATGGCAGGATAGCGCGGGCCTCAAGCGCGAGGGGAATAAAATAATTTGGACGAGAGACAATCCTCAGATCGGTAAAAAACTGGAAAAATTGGTAGCCGGAGAGGAGATTAAGATCCGCATCGGCGCCAAACTGCAAGACGCGCCGATTGATTCCAATACCCTTAGTCCGCAGAGCTTGCGTCTGGCTGCCGCCGCCAAAATAGAAGTTCCTCTGGGTAGTGATACTTACGTCGCCGCCAGTGATATTGTAGTGACAAATATTTCGCAGGGGATAGAATTCAGCGCTACAGCCGCACCCGCAGGCGACGGCCCGACACCGCCCCAAGTCGGTCAGGAAACAGTTTATTTGATTAACTGGAGTTTGAGCACGGCGCTGACGGCTTTGGAGGGTATTAAAATAGAAACGACTATGCCCCCCTACGTAGAGTGGCGGGGTATGGTGGGTGGCACGGCGCCGGTTGTTGATTCGGCGACCAAGCGTATTACCATCAATCTCAGTGAGTTGACCGCCGGTGGCCAGACTAGCGGGAGTTTCAAAGTCGGAGTGACACCGGGCGATGAGGATAGTCTGACCCTCCTCAATCCTTGGACAATGACAGCTACCAAAGGCACCCTGCCGGTCAGTCAGCAATTCAACGCCACTAAGCCATAAATACTCCCCGTACTAGTTAGTAGTCGACGATGGATGGTATTCATTGCTCCAGCGGTGGCAAGCCGGGTGATTTACAAAATCGTAATCAAATGTTGTTAGACACCTTCCGATTTTATCTCCGCCTGCGTGACCGCAAAGATCACTTGTTTCGCCCGTTGGTAAAAGTCACGCTGTCTGCTTGGCTACCGAACAGATTGACGGCGGTGCGATTGGTATTGGCCGCCGCTTTGTTTTTTATCTGGCATCTGGCGGTGGAAGATTATTTTACATGGGAAAGCTGGCACTGGTATTTGGTGGCTATTATTTTCTGTCTAGGGG